>CAYIFA010000024.1:0-13371 GCA_964362625.1 uncultured Candidatus Saccharibacteria bacterium | reverse complement strand
GTTTGTAACGTGCGTGTAGATTTGAGTTGTTGAAATGTTGGAATGTCCGAGCATGGCTTGGACTGACCTGATATCGGCGCCGTTTTGCAGCAAATTGGTCGCAAACATATGTCGCATCACGTGCGGCGTTACTTTTTTTGTAATCCCGGCTTTAACAGCATAGCGCTTAATTAATCTTTGGATAGATCGCGGAGTAAGACGTGTTTTGTCAGAAAGCTTTTCGGAAGTACCACGTTTAAGGTTAACAAAAAGCGCTTCTTCCATGTCCGTACGGTGGTCAGTATATCCGGCCAAGGCGTTTTTCGCGGCATCCGAAACAAACGCTACCCGAATTTTCTCGCCCTTTCCGCGGATGGAAAATTCATCTCGTTTTAGATCAATTGAGTCACGGTTAAGCGAGCATAATTCAGAAATACGCAGTCCCGAAGAAAACAAAAGTTCCAAAATCGCGCGATCGCGGGCGGTTTTTAGAGATTTTCCTTCCGGAGCGGAGAGCAGTCGCTCCAGTTCTGTTTCCGAGATCAAGTCCAAATCGCGTTCACCGACTTTGGCCAGCTCAATTCGCTCGGCCGGCAGGGTTTTTATGTTGCGTCTGGCTAGATATTTTAGAAAACCGCGTAATGCGATTAGATGATAATTTTGGGTTTTACGTTTAATGGGTTCTCCGCTAATTGTTTCCTGCCGGTTCAACCACAATCGGAAGCTTCGCAACACATCATCATCAATATCAGCCGGAGTTTTGGTTTTGGCGTATTTAAAAAACCGGTTTAGATAATGTTCGTAATTCTGGATCGTTTTTATGCTTCGCCCTTTTTCTATTTCCAAATATTCTAGAAATTGACGCTGCAAATCTTTAATAAGCGGCATGCTTCAATTCTAAAATATTTTGCGACATTTGACATTATTTTGTTGTTTGTTATGCTTACGGTAGAAATATTGATAAGCTCGAAAATACATACAAGGAGGGCGGGGGGTGGAGAAACTGGCAGGATATAAAGCAAGATTGGGCGATCTGGTGCGGGATAGGGTCTCTGGTTTCACGGGCATTGCCGTATCGTTGCACAGGTATCTTCAAGGATGTGATCGTATCGCTGTTCAGCCAAAGGTTGACAAAGACGGTAAGTTGCCTGAATTGAAAACTTTTGATGCCCCGGACCTCGAAGTTATAAAACGTTCAGTCGTTAGCTATTCCGAGCCGGCTGTCGAACGCCGTCCGGGTGGGCCACCCAAATTCATGCCTGAAAGTAAGGCGGAAGGCAGGCGAGTTTAGTCCGTCCTTTCATTGTCGTAACAATAGAGCTTATTTTCAACGTTATAAATAAAATATAATACGTTCCATGCAAGACCCGTCGGCATTCAGCCGGCGGCTTTCATTTTACTTCTCAATATTCCGACTTGCGATGTCGGAGGTTTGAGTGGTGGCACGCACGCTATTGCATTTTTTGGCTGGATATGATAACATAATAAAATCATGTTAAGTGTCAAGGAGAAGCAAAAACTTGTTGATAAATATAAGCTTCACGATACTGATACCGGTTCTTCCGAGGTGCAGGCGGCGATTTTGACCGACCGCATCAAGGAATTAGCCGATCATTTAAAAGCCCACCCCAAGGACAATCATTCGCGCCGGGGGCTTTTGAAAATGGTGGCCAAGAGAAAATCTTTACTTGATCATCTTTCGCAGAGATACGAAAAGAGATATAATACTATAGTAAAGAAGTTAGGACTAAAAAAATAACGTGCCCGTAATTAAACATCCAGATCAGCGAGTAGCAATATTCATCGACGTACAAAATCTTTATCATTCAGCGCGCTCATTGCACCAGCGGCGTGTAAATTTTAAAGAAGTATTAAAGGCGGCGACTGCCGGACGAAAATTGATCCGGGCTATTGGTTATGTGGTAACCACTAAAGCCGGAACTGAAAAAACATTTTTGGACGCGCTGGAAAAGATCGGGTTGGAAACTCGTGAGCGGCAGCTTCAGGAGTTTTATGGCGGAGCCAAAAAAGCCAACTGGGATGTCGGCATTGTGATTGATGCCATTCGCGCCGCCGAGGTTGTTGATGTAGTGGTGATTATTTCCGGAGACGGCGATTTTGTTTCTCTGGTTGATTATCTGAAAAACAAGGGCCGTCAGGTTGAGGTGATGGCTTTTGGCCGCTCAACTTCCGGGGAGCTGCGTAAAGTCGCCGATGATTTTATTGACATGGACGCTTCCAAAAAATTTCTGCTTGATATTCCGACCAAGGAGTGATAAGATATTAAAAATTTAAACATTTAAAAATTTAACGGCTGGTCTTTGGATATGTAGATTATCGAGTAATGTCGTTAATCTGAAATCCGAAGGGCAGCCAAAAGCCCGCTATGAAGAAAAAAATATTTTCCACCCAAGTTGGTGGCCGCGAGCTCATCGCGGAATTTAATGATATGGCTATGCAAGCCGATGGTTCTTGCATGGTTCGTTACGGCGACACGGTGGTACTCGCCACCGCGGTGATGAACAAAGAAGGAAAATCTGTTGGTGATTTTTTCCCGCTCACCGTTGATTACGAAGAAAAATATTATGCCGCAGGAGAGATTCTTGGCTCGCGGTTTGTCCGCCGTGAAGGCCGGCCATCAGAAGAAGCTGTTTTGGTCAGCCGTCTTATTGACCGCACCATTCGTCCTCTTTTTGATAAAAAAATCCGCAATGCCGTGCATGTTGTGGTAATGGCCTTGTCAGTCGATGGCGTAAACGATCCGGATATCCCGGCGATAATTGCCGCGTCTCTCGCTCTCGGGGTTTCGGATATTCCGTGGGCGGGGCCCGTGTCAGCCGTGCGCATCGGCGGAGGTAATGGCGCGTTTTTCATCAATCCAACCCATGAGGAACGGGTTGAGGCGGCGATCGACATGGTGATTTGCGGCAAAGATGGAAAGATAAATATGGTAGAGGCCGGTTGCGTTGAGCTTCCGGAAGAGCGCGCGGTTGACGCGCTCAACGAAGCCCTAAAACATGTCGACAGCTTGCAGGAATTTCAGCAAAAGATCATTGCCGAAATTGGCCAACCAAAGCGCAAAATTGAATTCCTGGAAGAGCCGAAGGGGTTGCGCGAATTATTCAAAAGCCATTTTAGGGCGCGGCTTGACGACATTATATATATTTTTGATAAAGCCACCAGAAATTACCGGATCGGCGAACTCAAGAATGAAATGTTTGCGGCAGTGGAGGAAAGATTCGGCAAAGATTATTTTAATTTGGCTAGCGAAATTTTTGAAGAAGAAATTAATGATCTTGTCCATGAAAATATTTTATCCAAAGAAAAGCGGCCCGATTCCAGAAAGATTGATGAAGTGCGCGAACTTCAAGCTCATGTAGCACTTTTGCCGCGGGCGCACGGATCAGGGCTTTTTTATCGAGGCGAAACACATATATTATCTGCCGTTACCCTTGGCGCTCCCGGAGATGTCCAGCTGGTAGAGGGTATGGAGGTACAGACAAAAAAGAGATTTATGCATCATTATAATTTCCCTCCGTTTTCAACCGGCGAAGTGGGGCGTATGGGTTCCCCGGGCAGAAGGGAAATCGGACACGGAGCTCTTGCCGAGCGCGCGCTTGAACCAATGCTCCCACCCAAAGAACAATTTCCTTATACCGTTCGCATTGTTTCGGAAGCGCTTTCTTCTAACGGCTCTACTTCCATGGGTTCGGTTTGTGCTTCGACCCTGGCCATGATGGATGCCGGGATTCCAATTAAAAAGCCGGTAGCCGGAATCGCGATGGGGTTAATGGTGAAAGACGAAAATAATTTTAAGGTTTTGACCGACATTCAAGGGCCGGAAGATCATCATGGCGATATGGATTTTAAGGCGGCCGGCACCAAAGACGGTATCACCGCTATTCAGATGGACGTGAAAGTTGAAGGCGTTACGGTTAAAATGCTTGCCAAAGTGCTTCAAGACGCCAAAAAGGCGCGGATGCATATTTTGGATGTAATGCTAAAAACTATTCCCGAGCCGCGGTCGGAATTGCCCAAACATGCTCCGCGCATTATTGTTTTTAATATTGATCCGGATCGTATCCGCGATGTGATTGGTCCCGGCGGCAAAACAATTAACAAGATAATTGATGCCACTGGCGCAGAAATTGATATTGAGCAGGATGGTTCTATTTTTATCACCGCGGACTCCGCCGACCAAGCCAACGATGCCTTGGACCAAATTAAATTGATCACAAAAGAATTCGCGGTAGGCGAGAAAACGGTCGGGCAAGTTACCAGAATTTTTGAATTCGGCGCTATGGTTGAAATTGCTCCCAAAAAAGAGGGCTTGATTCATATTTCGGAGCTCGCGCCATGGCGTGTAAACAAAGTGACTGACGTTGTAAATATCGGCGATGAAGTTCCGGTGCAGGTTATTGGCGTTGACGATCAAGGCCGTATCAATCTTTCGCTTAAAGCGGTAAAAACAATCGAAAAACCGGAAGGTTATGTGGAGGAAGACCGTCCTTCTGGCGGGTTCCGCCCACGACATGACGGTGGAGGTCGCGGCGGGTTTGGCGGTGGACACAGAGGAGGACCTCAACGTGGCGGGTTCAGGAGATAAGCTGATAGTTCTAGTTCTAATTAGTTGCCGCACCTTATATAATTATTTATATGGCTGATGAGAGTATTCGCCGGCCGGAGGGCGATAAAAAACCCCAAAAATTGGGGTCGCTGCATACCCTGACCGGCGACACCAGGGAATTTTTGAAGAAAAAAAATATTTCTTTGGCCGCGCTTATCGCCCAGAGCCAAAAATACGAAAAGGCTAAAAACGAACAAAGATTTTCGTACGGGTTCTATTTGTTGGTTGGTTTTTTTGTACTACTGATTATTGGCGGAGGATCTTTTTGGATCCTTCGCGGATATTTTAACCAGCCCCAAGAGGAGCCGACGGTTAAGAGACCCGAGCCGCTTTTCCCGATTTATCAAGCCCGCGAGATTTTGGTTGGTAGCCAGCCACAGGATTTTGTCAGTCCGTTTCGCGAAATTCTGTCCGAAAATATCGCGCCCGGACGGATGATTGAAGCGATTGTTAAGGACAAAAACACAGAAAAAGAATTGACGATCGCCGGATTGTTTTCTCTACTCGGCATTAAAGAGGCGGGCAACCTCGTAAGCAGCTTCGGCAGCCGCAGCACCTTAGGCGTATTCGGCACGATTCGTGACACCGAGCCGGTTATTATTGTTTCCATAACTTCTTTTGAAAGAACCGTAGCCGCCATGTTGGAATTGGAAAAGATTTTGCCGGATGCGTTTCTTAAAATTCTGCCAACAGACCATCCAGTAAGAACGGCCGAGTTTTTTGAAGATAAATTAATCTCCAATCAAGAGGCGCGCATTCTTAAGACCGCCACGGACGAACCGATTTTTGCTTATGCTTTTTTCTCGCGAAAAATTTTGATACTTACTGTATCAGAAGACGCTCTTTCCGTGGTAATTAACAATTTCCTTTTAATCCCACCCGTGTTATAGTGTTTTTATGAATTACGATCATCTAAAAATTAAATTAGAAGAAGAGCGCGAACAACTGGAGCGTCAGCTTCATCAGATGGCGCGCAAAGATCCGCACGAAAAAAATGAGTGGGAATTACAAACTCCAGAATTTAATCCGCAGCGGGCCGACGCCAGCGAAATGGCCGACCAGATGGAAGCGCTTGAAACCCAGGTTGGCGTTGAATACCAGCTTGAAGAGCGCTACAAAGAAGTAAGTACCGCTCTGGAGAAATTTTCCAACGGGGTTTACGGCAGATGCGAAAAATGCGGCAACGAAATCCCGGTTGACCGATTGACAGCTAATCCCGCCTCTAAAAACTGTATTGAACACAGTTCGATATAGTGATACGCTTTTAGCATCATGGCGGTAAAATTATACTCGGCTGAAGTGGTCGGGCTTGAAGGCGAGATTATTGATGTAGAGCTGGATTTATCGCAAGGGCTTCGATCTTTTACTATTGTCGGCTTGGCCGATAAGTCGGTTGACGAGGCCAAAGAAAGAATCAGTTATGCGATTGATAACGTCGGCTTTAATCCGCCGCACAAGAAAAACCAAAGAGTTATTGTGTCCTTGGCGCCGGCCGACCTCAAAAAAGAGGGGCCGGTTTTTGATTTGCCGATCGCGCTTTCATACTTGCTGGCTAGCCGCCAACTTGCTTTTGACCCGGAAGGAAAACTGTTTGTAGGCGAACTTGCTTTAGATGGAACGCTCCGCGAAGTAAAAGGAATTTTGCCGATTGCGATGAAAGCGAAAGATGCCGGATTTAAAGAAATATACGCGCCAAAAGGAAACGGTCGCGAAGCCGCGCTTATTTCCGGAATTGACGTGTATGAGGCCGGTTCGCTTACCGAAATAGCCGATCATTTTAAGAAGTTAAACGAATTAAGCAAGGTCCCTCCAACTAAGTTCGAAGGCCAAAAGACTTTATTGCCATATGATATTTCCGATATCCGCGGACAAGACGGCGCAAAGCGCGCGTTGGTAATCGCAGCCGCTGGGATGCATAATGTTGCCATGTCCGGGCCGCCCGGGACCGGCAAGACCTTGCTTGCTCGTGTGGTGCCAACGCTTCTTCCGCCGCTGGAGTTTGAAGAAGCATTAGAAGTAACCGCGATTCATAGTGTCGCCGGAACATTGGCTGGTTCGGTAATTCGCGAACGACCGTTTCGCAGTCCGCATCACACTTCATCTTACGTAGCGTTGGTCGGCGGCGGAGCTTGGCCGCGGCCCGGAGAAATTACTCTCGCGCATCGCGGGGTTTTGTTCGCCGATGAGTTCCCGGAGTTTGACCGTCGGGTGATTGAGGCGCTTAGGCAACCATTGGAAGACGGAGTAGTCACGATTTCTAGGTCAAAAGGCACGATGAAGTTTCCGGCGCGCTTTATGCTGGTGGCGGCAATGAATCCGTGTCCATGCGGCAATTATGGTTCTAAAACAAAGATGTGTTTGTGCACCCTGACATCTTTATTGCGCTATCAGCGAAAAATGTCCGGCCCCATTGCCGACCGCATTGATTTGTGGATGGAGGTTGGGCAGATTGAACACGATTTGCTTTCCCAAAGCGGACAAAAATATGGTGAAAGTTCGGGCGAGCTTCGCAAGAAAATTATCGCGGCGCGCCGAATCCAAGCCCAGCGTTTTAAGGGCACGTCTCTTCGTTCAAATAGCGAAATGTCTATCAAAGAAATAGAAAAATTCTGCGAATTGGATGAAAAAGCGCGTTTGGTCTTGAACCTCGCGGCCAAGGGTATGGATTTGTCGCCGCGAAGCTATCACCGCGTAATAAAAATTTCTCGCACCATCGCGGATTTGGAGAGCGCAGATAAAATTACTGTCGAGCACATCCAGGAAGCGTTGCAGTATCGGCCGAAACAGCAAATGGTGTAGGGTTCCGCGGCAATTTTTTAGCGACATTGACTTTTGTAAGGCTTAAGTGTATAATGATGTCAGAAGTTGCTAAAAAAGGAGGAAGCCATGATCAGACCTTGGCTCTGCGCGGCGATTTCGTTGTCATTATCGGTACATTTAGGCTCTTTAGCCGAAGCGTATGAATTCAAGCTCCGACCGGATATTTATTTGGTGCAGTCCGGCGCAAGCTATTCCG
The DNA here is from genome assembly GCA_964362625.1 of uncultured Candidatus Saccharibacteria bacterium. Classification (GTDB taxonomy): domain Bacteria; phylum Patescibacteriota; class Minisyncoccia; order 1-14-0-10-42-19; family 1-14-0-10-42-19; genus CAYIFA01. Next base: position 5,749 of record CAYIFA010000024.1, on the reverse strand, counting down.
GAGGCATTATCACTCCGATCTGGGCAATAAACTCCGGCAATACTCTTACTGCAGAAAAGCTGGCGTTTGCTCGTAGTCAGCGTTTCGGCCCATACGGTCTGGATGCCACCATGTGGGTAAGAGACGCCCAGAGAGGCGGATCCTGGAAAGAGGTAACGTATGTTTTCCCCGGGCGGGATTATAACATTGAAGACGAGGCGCTTATCTTGGCATTGCCGGCGAAGTTTAGGTCAGAAAAATACGTTGAGAATCTTCCGCGACCATTAAGCGCATTACCAGCCGGAGATATCGATATGATTGATTTCGTGATTGTATACAATGTTGGCGGGGCTAAAGTGTATTTGAAGACCGAGACGACGACCGATGGCGCTTTGCAGATTTTTGATAATATCGGTCGAGCCATAAAGATGTTTCTTGGCGAAAAAGAGGTGGGCCCGGAATCTTCGTGGTAAGCCGGGTATGGGATGAAACAAAAACGGTCCGAGCAATCGGGCCGTTGATTTTATTTAGGGTATATCCCACTTCGTTCCGGCTTTGCCGGAACTTCGCGGGATGATCCCGGCTTTCATTTTGGAGATTTCATTTATGGTCGTCGGGATCAAAACGGATTCGTCGCTCCCCGGACTTCAAAGTGGATATGGCATCCGGTGGATTTGCCGGAATTGCCGACATAGCCGAGTACTTGGCCTTGCACCATATGCCAGCCGGCGCTGACAATAATCGAGCTAAGGTGAGCATAGAGAGTTTGAGTTCCGTTGGGGTGCGAAAGCACGGCGTACTGGCCATAGCCGCCATTCCAGCCATATGAACGGGCAACAATTATATCACCGGTTGCCGAAGCCACCACCGGCGCTCCGCAATAAGTCGCGAGATCCACGCCGTTGTAGCCATGTAGTCCTTGCGATTTTCTGCCACCGCCTATAGGACGTAAGTAATAACCAACATATTCCGGGCCGCCGCCGCGGACTATTCGTGATTGTGTATGCGGAATATATATCTCTCCATCGGGGATTATCAATGCTTCACCGACAACCAGCGCTTGACCGGGAAGAAAGTTGTTGTAACTTATTATATCGTTTTCGTCGGCCTTATATTTGGCGGCTATTTTTGAAATAGTATCTCCTTTGGCGACTGTGTGTTGGACTCCGCTTACCGGGAGGATCACCAGGGTTTGTCCCGGTTGAATAATGTGGCCTCGTTTTAAGTCGTTGGCCCAAACCAGGGTGTTCGCGCTAACTCCAAACATTTTCGCGATCCCTGAAAGAGTATCGCCCTCGCGGACAACATATAGAGAAATCCCGTATTGCCTTTTCTCCTCGGCTTCGACATCGGCAATACTGCCTAGCGGGCCGGTTACCGGCAATAGCGCGGTCCCGCCGACAACCGTTATATCTCCGCCGCCAAGCCCGGCTTCGGGGTCGGAGTTTTTGGTTCCGGAGAGCAACGGCATGTTTTGGGCGGTCATGGTAATCGCGGCTTGATCTTCCCCGGAAGAAAAGCCAAGCAGTTTTTCAAAAAAAGAAAAAAACCCCGCATGGGCCGCCGGAGTATTGAAAATCAATGATATTAAAAGTAGGGCAGTCCAAAATGTCTTTGTTAAAACCAAAGACTTGACATACTGTATATAACTCTGGCGTGATTTTACAATACTAGACGGGTCGTCAGAGTGCTGTGAGTTGGTTTCAATAAGCCTGAATACAAATTAACAAAAGTGGCTTTTTCTAATAAAAAATGGCCATATCAGCCACTATCATAAGTCTACCTTCCGGAGGGTCTTCGGGCAAGATTAGTATCCACAGGGGTGTGTATTATATAATTTAGCCATGCAAGATTTGATGATGGCATTAAACCCGGCCCAAAGAGAAGCGGTGCTCCACAAAGACGGGCCGCTTTTGATAATGGCCGGCGCGGGAAGCGGTAAAACCAAGGTACTTACATATCGGATAGCTAATATGATTGCCGACGGCGTGCGACCCAGCCAGATTTTGGCAGTGACTTTTACCAATAAGGCCGCCAGCGAGATGAAAGAGCGCGTTGACGCCTTATTGTCTAAAGACAATCGCATACTAAATACTGGGTACTTAATACTGGACACTCGTTTGAATACTCGTCCTTGGATAGGGACGTTCCATTCCCTCGGCGCATTTATATTGCGTGAAAACTCGGCCAAAGCCGGATTGGTCCGGCATTTTACGATTCTAGATGAGGAAGACGCACTCAGTATTTTGAAGGAGGCAATGAAGGAGTTGGCGCTGGACCCGAAACAGTTTCAACCAACTCGGATTCGCGCGATAATCTCCAGAGAAAAGGGCGAGCTGACCGGTCACCAGACGTATGCCGAAAATAATGCCGGTGAATATCTGCCGCAGATTGTCGCAAAAATATGGGAGCGTTACGAAGAAAAATTAAAGGAAGCCCATTCGGTTGATTTTGACGATTTGCTCTTGAAATCAGTACGAATTTTTGAGGATAGCCCGCAAATTCTAAAAAAATATCAGGAGCGCTGGCGTTATATTAATATTGATGAGTATCAGGACACTAACCATGCGCAATATGCGTTGGGCGGGTTGCTTGCCGCTCGCCATCGGAATATTTGTGTGGTTGGCGACGTAGATCAGTGCATTTATTCATGGCGCGGGGCGGATTTTAGGAATATTCTGGCCTTTGAGCGCGACTGGCCAGGAGCAAAAGAAATCAAACTTGAAGAAAATTACCGTTCGACTCAGATGATTTTGGATGCTGCTAATGCCATTATAGAAAAAAACAAGGAGCGTAAACCCAAGACGCTTTTTACGTCAAAGACCGGCGGCGAAAAATTGGAATTTTTCGCGGCCGCCGATGAATTGAACGAGGCGCGTTTTATCGTAGAGAAAATTATAGAGTTGCGGGATGCCGGTGTTAAACTTAGCGAGGCGGCCGTGTTATTCCGCACAAATTTCCAATCGCGGGTTTTGGAAGAGGAATTTTTGAAGGAGAAAATTCCGTATCGGATAACCGGCGTTAAGTTTTATAACCGCAAAGAAATCAAAGACGTTCTAGCTTATATTCGCGCCGCTTTGAACGAAAAAGACACGGTCAGTATTAAGCGAATCATTAATGTTCCGCCGCGCGGGATCGGCCAGGTTTTATTTATGCGGCTGGCTGCCGGTGGGGTTTTGGGTGTTGCTGATCAAAATAAAATCGCGCCTTTTAAAAATCTTCTTTCAGAAATCAGAGATTCGGTTGAAAAATTGCCGCCATCCAAAGCCATTAAGCAGATTTTGTTAAAAACCGGATATCTAAAAATGTGGGATGCCGATACTGAAGAAGGTGAGATGCGCATCGCCAACGTGAAAGAGTTGGTTACAATAGCGACGAGATACGATATGTTGGGGGTTGAAGCCGGAATCGAGAAATTGCTGGAAGACGCGGCGTTGATGAGCGAGCAGGATAATTTTGCCGATAAAAAGGAGAGCGTAAGCTTGATGACCGCGCATGCCGCCAAAGGCCTGGAATTCGATCATGTGTTTATTTCTGGTTTGGAAGACGGTTTATTTCCGCACGCTTCATCCGGCGGAGATGACGAAGAATCTCGGTTGGAGGAAGAGCGCCGGTTGTTTTACGTGGCGCTTACCCGCGCCCGAAAGAATCTATTTTTATCTTATACTTTTTTTCGCACTATTTTCGGAGAAAAAAGAGTAAACGAACCATCGCGGTTTTTGTTTGATATACCAAAAGAACTTTTTAAGAACATTGCCGATGGCGGCGGAGAGATAATTCAATATTCATGAGGCGGCTCGGGCAGAACTTTTTAACATCAAAAAATATTGCGCGGCGGATTGCCGCCGCTGCGGACATTCAACCCGCTGATACGGTTCTAGAAATAGGCCCGGGCAAAGGTATTTTGACCGAAGCGATTCTAGAGAAAAACCCGAAAAAAATTATTGCGATTGAAAAGGATAAAAATCTCGCATCTTTTCTGCAGGAAAAATATTCTGAGCACAAAAATTTAGAGATAATCAATGGCGATATTTTAAAAATTTTAAATAACCCTAGTTACTGTTTACTGTTGGCTGTTCCTTCGTATAAAATTGTTGCTAATATCCCTTACTACATAACATCCCGGCTACTGCGTTTAATTTTTTCGCATAAAAAATTACCGGAGAAAATCGTTTTAATGGTTCAGCGAGAAGTGGCCGAACGAATATGCGCGCGTCCGCCGCATATGAGTTTGCTTGCGTTATCAGTCCAAGCCTACGGCCGCCCGCGTATTGCGTTTCGAGTTCCAAAAACATTTTTCAAACCGCGGCCAAAAGTTGATTCAGCAGTAATCGTAATTGATAATATTTCCCGCGGTTTTTTCAAAAACACTACCACACCCGGTGTGGTAGTGTCAGAGGAGCGGTTTTTTGAATTTTTGCATGTCGGGTTTTGCCACAAGCGCAAAATGTTGTTGAAAAACCTCAAAAATTCCACTATTAAACCTCGGAGGTTCCATAGTTGGGCGGAAGCGGTAAACGCGTGCGGCATTAACGAAAAGGCCCGGGCGGAAAATTTGTCGCTTGATGATTGGAAGTGTTTGATAAAAAGCCGTGCGCGGCAATAATATTTATCCGCAGGCGCAAACGCCGGTTCCTTCGGTAATGTTAAGCCAATCATCCCAGATGGCTGCCCGATAATTTCCGCAAGCGAAAAGCGCGTTTAAGCAACCCAAATGAATATTGCACTTGGTCGATCTTACCCCGCAGTCGGCGTGGAATGTACAACTTTTAGCGCAAAAAAGCCCGCAATTACAGCAAGGCGCCCATCTTGTAGGTCCAGCTTTCTTGTCCAGATCGCCGGTATTTTTTGCGCAACCGGTCAAAGGGACGACCGGCAGGTTTGGGGTAGTGGACCAATAAAATACCGCTTCGCTTTCTGCTGGCCGGACAAAATCGAAAGCAATTCTCAAAATATTAGTAAGTCCCAGATATTCCAAAATTTTCAGGACCGGCGAAACTGCTATTTTTGGACTCTGATAATCCCGTGGGCCTCCCGGCGAGCGTAGGGCTTCCGGAGCAGTATTGCCTATTTTTTCCAATCTGATTTGTTCTCTGGCTCTTTGGCTTTCTTTACTCCTAAGTTCAAGCCATCCATTTTGCAGATAATTTGTCAATTGGTTGTAGCCAGCTTGCTCAATCCAGCCTTGTTCGAGCATACGGCCAAGGATGAGGACCCAAAAATTGACGACGTTTTGTTCGGAGTTAAGCGGCACACGTTCTTCTTCCTTGATATATCCTTCGGTAATCAGAAAATCCTGCGCTTGTGCGAGAGCATAGTTTTCACTTGAGCGGTCTAATCTTTGGAAAACCTCTTCATCGCCAACCTCAATATTGCTGACCCCAGCTGATTTCAGGCTCTGCAGGAATTTTTCGCTTTCGGTCGGCTTTTTTTCCGGCGGCGGCTCTAGCATTTTTTCCTCGCGCAAACCTATGCTTTTCTCAATTTCGGTTTGCAAAAAAAGCGATTTTTTGAAATCGGCTATAGATTGCTTGGCTTCTTCGGAAAAGAGCGTTTCGCGCAATTTCTCTATTTCTGGGCGGCTAGCTTGCCCACTTTCCGTAGTTGGCTCGGTTGAGGTTGGTTCGGTTTTAGCGGTACGGCCGGAAAGCAAGTAGACCAAAAGAGATCCGGCTATGATAACCATAAACGCTGTAGCTATAGCGATAACCAGCTTTTTAATATTTAGCGTTGCCATGCCAGAGTATAGTTTTAATTATACTCCCGGACG
>CAYIFA010000023.1:0-14405 GCA_964362625.1 uncultured Candidatus Saccharibacteria bacterium | reverse complement strand
TTTTCTAAAATGTGGACCATGGGAGAATCGAACTCCCGCAACCCGGATGCAAACCGGGAGCACTACCACTATGCTAATGGCCCGTTTTTATTTTTAGTCAAAGCATTTACCCATAATTTTACTATTTTTTGGACGATGGTAACAACTAAGATTACCAGAATCATAACTATCAAGAACTTCCATTTGGATCCCGGCAAGAGCGCATCAGTGCCGGCTATTGTGCCATAGAGCGTCGCAAAATATGCTAAGTCGCCGGCAACTATCCCAATAAATGCGTGTCTAAGGTCTGCCAGCATTAACGCGGCAATGGTTGAAGCGAGCCAGGTGCTCGTAAAATAACTTATGACTGAAAAACCGATTATTTCGCCCCAACCACCGGTGGAATTTTCAATATTTGCTATGCGCGGTCTTACTCGGGCTTCGAGCCATGACTGGAGTTTTGGGAACCTTGCCATAATCCGTCTGGACAGGATGTAAGGGATAGGAATCGTAAAAAAATCGGAAATGATGAACATGGCGGCAAACCATTTTAGCGTTAAACCTTGAGCAATGCCATATTGAATAGCAGTGGTTTCGAAAACAATGTAATTTGCCATAAACCCGGCAAAGACGATCAGTAATGTTTTGAATAATTTCATTTTAAAATTATACTGAAAAAATTTATACTTGTCCAGCGTTTGAGTAACATTTTGGATAAGTTAGAGTAAGTCTAGACTCGCACAAGTCCCGTGAAAGGAAGATGGGCTTTGTTTGTAGGAAAACGCGAACAATTATCGGTTTTTATCCGAGAAGCGAAGAGGCCTCCTAATGTCATTATAGCGTTGTTGTCGGTTATTTTTGCTGTTGTTTGGGCTTTGAATTGGCAGGGTGAAAACGATTTGTTCAGCAATCAATGGTGGTTTGACGCGCTCGGACATGCTGTGGCTGGTTTTGGCGGAGCGCTGGCGTTACGCTATCTAATTCGTAAATACGCCGCCAAAGGGTTCTTTGTGTTTGAGGAAGGGCGCCGCTTCCTTAACATTGTTGTTGAAGCTTGGGTCATGCGCCTTGCTATTTTATGGGAGGCACTTGAATTCAGCTGGGATATGTTTGGTTTGCGGTATCAAATGTGGGTCACGCGCGCTCAAATAGATTTGATCGATACGATGGTTGATATCTTGGCGGCCGTGTTTATGGCTAAGGTCGCCGTTTTTCTCGCCTCACTATATGATAATTGGTACGAAGGGCGTTATCCGGACGAATCGGAGCAAGAAGAAATTGACGAAGTGGTTGGAATGGTGTCGCGCGTAAGTCGTTCAAAGTATATGCGCAGACGCGCCAAGCGTCGCAGAAGAATCGAAAAAGCTATAGGATTCTTGAAAGAAGAATTGGATAAAATCGGCGATAAATTTAAGGATGATCAAAATTAAATCTCTTGTCGGCGAGCGGCAAGAGATTATTTATTTAGGGCGAGATGGATCAGATGATCTAGCAGTTGCGGAAACGAACATCCGATGGCCTCGGCAGATTTCGGTAATAGCGACTGGCTGGTGAGGCCGGGTAAAGTATTGGTTTCCAAAAGATAAATCCCATTGCGCGCAACAATCATATCTGAACGGGAATAATGCCGGCATCCCAGAGTCTGGTGTGCTTGCTTAGCAATATCCTGAATGGCTAGGCGCGTTTTATCATCAAAACGTCCCGGGCATATCTCCCGACTGGACCCGTCATATTTTGATTCGTAATCAAAAAATTTCTTTTTGGCCGGTGGGATAATTTCGATCACCGGCAAAGCATAATGGCGTTCGCCGCGGAAATTTTCAATAATCCCGCAGGTTGCTTCCCGTCCTTTTATCTTTTTTTCAATCAGAATATTTGAGTCAAATTTTAAAGTGTTTTCAATCGCTTTGATAAGTTCCGGAAAGTTGCCGGCAAAATGTATGCCCACCGATGAACCGCGCCCGGCCGGCTTAACCACGAGCGGCGGTCCAATTTTGGCGATGGCCTTTGCGGCAGCGCGTTCCGGGTCGTCAAGCCAAGTAATTTTTATAGCCGGTGCGATTTTTAGGCCAGCGTTTTTAAAAGCTTCGCGCGCCAGATCTTTTCTGATAGCCAAACGGCTCGCTAGAACCCGTGAGCCGGTGTAAGGAACTTTATACGTTTCAAAAATTTTCTGCGCTTCGCCGTCTTCGCCGTATTCTCCATGCATGGCATTAAATATAACGTCAACTCGGCGGAAAATATTTTCGGGTTTAATTGGTTTTCCCAGATAATGCCAGAGGCCGTCTTTAGAAATGAAAATATCGAACGGCTTATATTTTTCCTTTGCCAATGCCGCGAGCACACTCGCTCCGGTTTGCAATGATATTTCATATTCTGCCGATGGCCCGCCTCTTAAGACTGCGACATTTATCTTCCCCATTAATATAAGTATACATGAGCGAAACAGGGAATTAAAAAATCAATCTCCAAAAATTGACTTTACAACCAGATAATATATAATAATTCCGGTAGACGGACTGCTCGTTGATTTAAAAGGCGTTTAAAAGGCGTCACCTTTTATTTTTTGGACAATAGTAAAGCGCAAAACACCAACAAAAGGAGGCGCCAAAATGATAAGAATGCGGCTAATTCTGGCGGCAATAACCATCGGTTTAGGGTACGCCCAATACCTTCTACTACAATATGGATTAGCGTTTGAGGCCAGGAATATCGGACCTTTTTTGCATGTCATCCTGGATATCTTGCTTCTGGCAGCGGCAAGTATTCTCGTCTTCTCGTTTTCCCGGGTGGATTTAACACCAGAAGGCCAGCTTTGTTATAATCCGAACAATCCTTATTGGAAGCTCATGAAATATTTTTATAGTGAAAGCTTCAAAGCTAGAATTTCGCTCTGCAAAGCATATTGGGCTACAGTTGGTTTAATAACGCTCGTAGCATTTATGCTTTTGATTTCCGGGGGACTTCTCATTGTAATTGGAACGCTTTCTTACATTGCCTATGATGCCGTCTATAATTCAAATGAAAATTCCGCGGCCGCATTAGGGCATCTAGTAATTGTGGTTCTGAGTATTTTTGTCATCGTTGGTATAGTAAGGTTGCTTGCATGGATTGAAGAAAAAATTTCGTGGTTTAGCTACATAAATTCCGCGTTATTGGTATTATTTTTTTCCGCCTTAGGAGTAGCGTTGCCCATATACTTAATCCATGATCATTATGTCATCGGATACGGCGCATCCGCGTTAATATATCTCAAGTGGATTGGGGTAGGACTCGCGGTGATTGCCGGAGCGGTTCTGCTGATTTGGGCGGCGTTCAAGTATCTGCCGGCCCTTAAAAATACTTGGGTTGGTTATGCGCTACTCGCCGCCAAGAAAGAACTTTGCCCACAACTTATTGCTTGCCCGGTAAGTGCCGATCTTCCTGCATCGCCGGCCAGAGAAGGCGCATAATCAAAACCGAGAGCCGCCAGAACCAATCTGGCGGCTTTTTCAATAATTGTGCAATATCGGATATTGCACAGTATGCGGAATAAGTCATGCCAAAGATCTTGATTTATTGATAAAAAATGATATAATGTGGGGATGAAATCCTTCGACAAGGCTCCCTTCAAGGGCCCGAGGGCCCAGCAGGGCCTCGAATGGCAGGACAGGCGACCTAAAGTATTCGTAGCCATGTCTGGCGGAGTGGATAGCTCGGTTGTAGCTGCTTTATTGTCGCAAAGTGGTAATTTTGATGTGATCGGGGCGCATATGAAATGCTGGAGCGAAGGGGAATATTGTACTTCTGAAAGAGACGCGGAAGATGCCCGTAGAGTCGCCGCAAAATTAGATATCCCATTTTATGTTTTCGACTTTGAGCGCGAATATCGTGACAAAGTTTTTGACTATATGGTTAAAGAATACTCCGCCGGACGTACCCCGAATCCGGATGTAATGTGCAATAAGGTAATTAAATTCGGAATTTTTTTGGAAAAAGCTCTGGCACTCGGCGCGGATTTTGTGGCAACTGGGCACTACGTCGTCGCAAAGCGATATTTACCTTCTCAAACCGGCGGTTCTCCCGCTCCAGCGGCGGGAGCCCGCCTGCGCTCTCGGCACGGCGACTCCGCCGTTGGCGGAGACCAAGCTCGCCGTGCCTCCGAGAGCTTTTCGAAGGCAAATATCGCTTTGCTTCAGGCGAAAGATTTGAACAAAGATCAATCTTATTTTCTCTGGACCCTTACTCAAGAACAATTAAAACATTGCATGTTTCCCGTTGGCTATTATCTGAAATCGGAAGTCAGGGAAATGGCGAAAAAATTCGATTTGCCTACTGCGGCCAAAAAGGATTCGCAGGGGCTTTGTTTTGTTGGCGAAATAAAATTTGATGATTTTTTGCGCGAGGTAATGCCCAAGCGCGAAGGCGTGGTGGTTACGATTTCCGGCAGAGAAGTAGGCAGGCATGACGGCGTTGAATTCTATACTATCGGCCAGCGTCGCGGCATCAGAATTGGCGGAGGAGTTCCATATTATGTTGCGGATAAGGATTTTAAAACGAACACATTGGTTGTAGCTGAAGGGCCGTATGACGACGGACTTTTCAAAAATGAACTTATGATAGCAAATGTAAACTGGATCTCCGGCGTTTCTCCCCGGTTGCCATTAGAATGTGAAGCGCGGATCAGATACCGTCAGCCGCTGCAAAAAACCACAATAATATCAAGTATGACGGACGGATACTTAATACGGTTCGTTGAGCCGCAGCGAGCCGTCACTCCGGGACAGTCGGTTGTTTTTTACCATGCTGGAGAAATGCTTGGCGGCGGCGTCATTGAATAAAAACATTCTAATATTCTGCAGAATGTTGGAATGTTGTAGAGCGCGAATATTGTATAAACCCTGACATTGAGAGAGCTATTGGAATGATTTACAATAAATATTATGACTTCCGGCGAATTGCGCCGAAAATTTTTGGAATTTTTTAAGTCTCGCGGACATGCCATTGTACCGTCTTCTTCCCTGATTCCCGATGATCCGTCGGTGCTTTTGACTACCGCCGGGATGCAGCAGTTTAAGCCGTATTTTTTGGGCAAAGCGGATCCGACGCGAAATTTTGGCAGTAAACGTACCGCTTCCATCCAAAAAGCATTCCGCACCTCTGATATCGACGAAGCTGGGGATGAAAGCCATTTAACATTTTTTGAAATGCTGGGGCACTTCTCTTTTGGTGACTATTTTAAAAAAGAAACAATAGAATGGACTTATGAATTATTGACCGATGTATTTGGGGTCGAGAAGGAACGGATATCGGCCACTGTTTTTATAGGAGATGACAAGATTCCCTTTGATGAAGAGTCTTATAATGCATGGTCAAAATTAATCCCCGAAAATAATATCCGAAAAGGAGGACGTGAAGATAACGTCTGGGGCCCAGCCGGTCCGGAAGGACCTTGCGGGGCGGCAAACGAAGTTTACGTAGATAGCCTGGAGGTAGCAACTCTAGTATTTATGGAATTCAACGCATTAAGCGATGGCAAGCTAACTTTGTTGCCGCAAAAAGGAGTCGACGTGGGGTGGGGGTTTGAGCGTGTAGCAATGATTTTACAAAAAAAGAAAAATATTTTTGAAACGGATTTATTCCAACCACTTTTTGAATTGCTGCCGAATTCGTTGGACCTACGTCAAAAAAGAATTGTTACCGATCATTTGCGGGCATCGGTTTTTTTGCTGGCCGACGGCGTGCGGCCATCAAATAAAGAAGCCGGATATATTTTACGAAGATTGTTGCGGCGCGCCATAACTTTCGAACAATTGAATAAATTATCGCCGGAAACCTATGAAAAAATTCTTCTCGCAGTGATATCGGGCTACGGAAATTTCTATTCAGAACTAGCCCTCGAGAAAAATTCCATAATAAATGAATATTGGCAGGAACGAGAAAGGTTTTTGAAAACATTGGAGCGCGGCATGAAGAAAATTGATGAATTGCCAGAAATCGGCGCAGAGGCGGCTTTTGACTTGTATCAGACCTTTGGAATTCCCTTCGAAACTATTAAGGATGTGGCCGGCCAGAGAGCCGAAAAATTAGCACGTCATGACTTTGACGAAGAATTGAAGAAGCATCAAGAAATCTCCCGCGCGGGGCTTGAGAAAAAATTCGGTGGGCACGGCTTAATTTTAAATACCGGTGAGATTAAAGCCGCAAACGCGGAGGAAGTAAAAATTGTCACACGCTTGCATACTGCCACGCACTTACTGCAAGCGGCCCTGCGCAAGGTTTTGGGGCCAGGAGTCAAGCAAATGGGCTCGGATATCACTGCCCGCCGCACTCGTTTTGATTTTTCATTTCCTCGCAAATTGACTCCGGAGGAAGTAACCGCTGTGGAAAAGATGATAAATGATGTGATAAGCCAAGATTATTCTGTTATAATGGAAGAAATGGCATATAGCGATGCCATCAAGTCCAACGCGCTTTTCTTTTTCAGGGAAAAATATCCTGAGCGCGTAAGTGTTTACAGCGTAGTTGATGATAGAGGCGGTCTTTTTTCCAAGGAGTTTTGCGGGGGTCCGCACGTTTCTAAAACCGCAGAAATAGGCAAGTTTAAAATTATAAAAGAAGAAGCAGTTGGCGCCGGAGTACGGCGCATTAGGGGAGTAGTAGTCGAATAAATATCTTTTCGCGCAGTGTTTTAGCAAATTTTTGATGGCGAACAAAAGCGAAAAAAGAAACTTGGTAATTTCTATAGGTACTGCAGGTGTTCAGGCGCTGGAGTATTCGTTTCCGCCCGGTGGTGGCAATCGCGCGACTGATGTTTCGGTTCCCGAAGTAATGAATATTATCGAATTGAATCACGATCCGCTTCCGACAGTGGAGGAAAAAGCATTATTGCGGTCCATTCGCCGTGACCTCATTGAAATCAAAAAGCAGATATCCGACGCGCGCACGGAATCGGTGACTTTGATACTTTCTTCGCCATGGTATTTTTCGCAATCAAGATCCGTGGTCGTAGAGCGAGATCGGCCTTTTATTGTTGATAAACCGTTTATCAATCAGTTGCTGGACGAGGAAAAAAGAATTTTTTTGAATCGCGCGACTACCCAACTGTCAATTCCGGAATCCGACGAGCCGGAACTTCTGGAGACTTCCATCATGAGCGTTCTCTTGAATGGCTATGAAACTGATTCATTTTTAGGTAAAAAAGTTCAGCATTTGCGGCTTTCGATTTATATGAGCATGACGCTTCGGAGCTTGTTTAACGAACTGCGCTCGATTATGGAAGAACACTTTAGTCCAAAAAAAGTCATAGTTCATTCCGGCCCTTATGTAATATTTAAGACCGCCGTTCAGATTCTGGAGATTGGTAGCGCCGGTGCCGTTATTGTTGATATCGGAGGAGAGATAACCGACATCATTGTTATTCGAGGCGGCATAATCGCAGAAAATCTTTCGTTCGGCCGCGGTTTGCATTTCATTTTGCGAAGGATGTCAAGCGCAATTTCGGTGTCTCCGGCAGAGGCCCTTTCTTATCTTAAGGCCTACGCCGATGGTCATGCCGATGAAAGTCAGGAAAAAAAATTAGGAGCTGTTTTATCCGAAGCAATGACCGAGTGGCAGGGAATGTTTTATCAGGCGATCGCTGGCGCGGCTCGCGTTTCGCTATTGCCGAATAGTTTTATGCTAATTGGCGAGGGCGCCCAATTCAATATTTTTTCAAGCGCCATCGAAAAGGGAGGGTGGGAAGAATTATTATATAGGGTTTCACCAATCAAGATTGAAACACTTTATCCAAAATTTTTCCGCGATCACTTGCGCGGGGGGGGCAAGCAATTTGGCGGTGGTCCGGCCTCAACCCAATTATTTTTTGCAATGTTTTCAACAGAGCAGGAGATATAGTAAAATAAATATAATGGATAAAAAGAATTTAATGCAAGACATGGTTTTGAAGAAATCACGGCCGGTCGCTCGCGACGTGCCGGTTAATAAACCTCCCCCCGCAAAAAGCGCAGATCGGGCCGGGGCCGGAGAAAAATTTTTTCAAAAAAAGCCGCAAGCCGCCACCAAGAAATTGCAATCCGAGAGCTGGTCTGCTAAAGCCGAAATGGGAGACGGGTCAAAAAAGCGGATTGGGTGGAAGCCCATCGCGGTTTTTTCCCTGATAGCGCTACCCCTTCTCTTTTTTGTGGGATTAAAGGTGTTTGGCAGTGTTAATCTCGAAGTAATTCCCCGTCATGAATCCATACAAGTTGATTCGACGTTTAAGGCCTCTCATAACGAAGGCGCCCAGATAAAGCTGGAGACGATGCGTTTTGAATCAGAATTATCAAAAAAAGCTCCGGTTTCCGGAACCAAACAAGTCGAGCATCCGGCTTCCGGTCGGATAGTTATCTATAACGCATTTAGCTCTCAACCGCAGGTTTTAGTGCGCAGAACCAGATTCGAAACTCCCGACGGAAAAACTTTTCGTATTAAAGAAAATGTTACTGTTCCGGGCGCTAATACTTCAGGCGAATTAAAACCGGGTTTGATCGAAGCAGAAGTAGTTGCAGATGTCCCCGGAGATGGGCAGAACATTGGCCTTACTGACTGGACTATACCTGGGTTTAGGGGCACGCCCCGCTACGATAAGTTTTATGCCCGGTCAAAAACTCCTATGGCCGGAGGGTTTTCTGGAGTTTCGGCAGTTGTTAATCAAAGCGACTTAGATTTGCTTGAAGAAGCAATAAAAGCGGAACTCAAGGAAAATTTTATCGCGAGGGTTCGCCAAGAGCTCCTACCGGGGCTTATTGTGCCGGAGAATGGAACCATTTTTGAAATAGTGGAAGTTAAACGCTCACATCAAGCGGGAGATCCTTCCTCAGAATTGAACATTGCGATCAAGGCGAGCTTTAGCGCTTTCGCGCTCAATGCCGATGATGTCCAAAAAAGCGTTATTAATAAATATATTTCCGCTACCGACATAGAAAATGCCAAGATCGGCATCATAATACAAAATGTTTCCAGCTTATCCTACCTTGCCCGAAACCCAAATTTCGACGAACAAAAACTTGATTTACTGATCCGCGGGGCGGCCGAAGCCGTGTGGCAATTTGATCACGAGAAGCTGAAGAAGGATTTAATCGCAGCGCCCAGCCGTTCGCGGCTCGAGGTGTTTAATAGATATCACGAAATTTCGCGGGCTCAAATAATCTTTAATCCATCTTGGTGGCGTTTATTCCCAAATGACCTAGGAAAAATCAATATTTTCGTACGCGGAGCCCAGTAAAAATTTGACCTTCGTATATTTTTGTGTTATAATGCTTAAATACGGCAAAAAAGACTTAGTTTTAGCCAAATTCCGTTGACTTTGGTGTTTGATTTACTTAAACTACCTTTTATATTGCAAGAAGGCCCCTTGCGTGTTTAGGATATAGCAAATTATTTATATTTCAACAATGCGGGATGAACATTCCGGTCAAAGCCAAGCAAAGGAGATCAAAATTGGTTTAGTTACAAACGCTTTGCCTAACACTATGTTTCGTGTAGAAATAGACGAAGGTAAGCGGGTGCTTGCGCACATGTCCGGCAAGATGCGTTTGCATCATATAAAGGTTTTGGTTGGAGACCGGGTTAAAATCGAGATGGATGAGTATAATCCAGAACGCGCTAAAATTATTCAACGGCTATGAAAGTTCGATCATCGGTAAAAAAGATCTGCAATGATTGCAAGGTGGTTCGCCGCAAAGGCCGGGTGCGCGTTATTTGTAAAGTCCCGAAGCATAATCAACGGCAAGGTTAGAAAATATTAAATATTTAAATAAAAAGTGGTTCGTATAGTTGGGACCGAAATCCCGGACAATAAAAAAGTTGAATATGCTCTTCCATATATATACGGAGTTGGTATTTCGCGTTCTCGTGATATCGCCCAGTCGGCCGGGATTGATAAGAACAAACGAGTGAAAGACCTTACTTCCGCGGAGTTAAACCGTCTAAAAAATGAAATTGAGGGGAAGTTCAGCGTTGAAGGAGATTTACGCCGGGAAATTTCCGGGAACATCAAGCGATTAAAAGACATCAAGGCCTATCGCGGGGTTCGTCATTTGCGGGGACTGCCGGTCAGAGGCCAGCGCACAAAAACCAATTCGCGGACTCGCCGCGGCAATGTTCGCAAAACTATGGGGTCGGGTAAAAGAAAATTAGACAAAAAGTGATATTTAAATTTTTTCGGATTTCGACTCGCCTCGCTGAAGCTATGGCGAAGCGGGTATTCGAATTTCGAATTTGATCAATTATGGGTAAAAAACGCATCGCCGGCGGCAAAGGCGGGGGGATGGATGCCGAATTAAAAAATCGGGCATTATCCCGTTTGCCTAAAAAAAAGCTGGAAAGCGGGAAAGTTTACATTCAGTCAACCTATAACAACACCATGATGACGCTTGCGAATCAGAAGGGCGATACTATTATTTGGTCTTCGGCCGGCGCGTTGGGGTTTAAAGGTACTAGAAAGGGCACTCCCTACGCGTCTTCCAAGGTTGCAGAGCTGCTGCTCGAAAAAGCTAAAATTATCGGCCTCGAGAATGTTGAGTTGATTATTAAGGGAATAGGCGCCGGCCGGGAGTCGGCAATACGATCATTTGTTTCAAGCGGAATTAATATTAATTCAATTCGGGATGTGACCCCTGTGCCGCACAATGGGCCGCGGCCGCCTAAGACACGGCGAGTTTAAATATTTAAACATTTAAAAAATGAAACTAACTTGCAAAAAATGTAGACGACTCGGTGTTTCAATATGCGGTAAAACCAGATGCGCTATAGCTCGTAAGCCGTATCCGCCAGGCAAAACTCCGGGCAAAGGACGGAGGGGCATGGGCTGGTCTGGCGGTCCAATGAGCGACTTTGCTCGTCAGCTTCGGGACAAGCAGATTGTAAAGTTCACTTACGGGCTTCGTGAACGACAGTTTAAAAACTATGTTGTCAAATCCATGGCCGCCAAGGGCCGGTCGAGCACTCAAAATCTTATTGGGGCGCTCGAGAGCCGGCTTGATAATGTAGTTTATCGGCTGAATTTCACGAAATCCCGGAAGTTCGCCCGCCAATTAGTTTCGCACGGACATATTTTGGTAAACGACCGTAAGATGACCATTCCTTCTTATCAGGTAAAAGTTGGTGACCGGGTGGCCATTAGGCCGGGGAGCCGGCAAAAAGGTTTTACCCGCGATTTGGGTATATCGCTTAAAAAGTATGTTGCACCCGATTGGTTAGAACTTGACAAAGAAAATATATCAGGTTTAATAAAAGGCAGACCGCAAGCGTCATCTATCAATTTAGCAGGCAATATTAATGCGGTCGTTGAGTTTTATTCACGTTAATAAAAAATATAATGGATTATTCAATAATTTTGCCATCTAAGCCGCGTGTTATAGAAGAAGATAACGAAAAGGGGGTTTACGAGATAGATGGTTTGTATCCTGGCTACGGCCACACTTTTGGCAACAGTTTGCGCCGAATGCTTCTTTCCTCTTTGCCGGGAACCGCGATTACCAAAGTTACCATCAGCGGCGTTGAACATGAATTTTCCGCGTTAGATGGGGTAAAGGAGGATATTATAAACATTATTTTAAATCTTAAACAGGTCCGCATTAAAATGTTTTCTGACGAACCACAAACAATAAAAGCGGAAATAAAAGGCGTTAGAGAGATTCATGCTTCTGATTTTAAAGTTCCTACCCAGCTTGAAGTCATGAATCCCGATTTGTTGATTGCGACTGTCACTGACAAGAAAAAAGAGCTTACTATTGAAGCAATGGTGGAGCGCGGTTTGGGGTATGTCCCCAGGGAAGAAATCGAGAAAGAGAAGGTTCCGGTCGGGGCCATCGTGCTTGACGCTGTTTTCACTCCGGTACGCAGAGTAAATTATGAAATAGAAAACATGCGGGTAGGCGATAGAACCGACTTCAACCGTCTGCGGCTTACGATTCAAACTGACGGCACCATAACTCCGCGCAAGGCCCTGGAAGATGCGATTAAGAACATGATCGGCGGGCTCAAGGCGATAGTTGGATTTGTTGAACCAGAATCCGCAGCAGAGCCGGTTGCCGCGCCGAACATTGGGATTCCTGAAGGTGCCCTAGCTGATTCTGAAAGAGATAATATCGCTGGTTCGGCGGATGCCTTTAAGACCAGAATCGAGGATTTAAATTTATCAGTACGTGTTTTTAACTCGCTTACGCAGGCGGGTATCCGGACAGTCGGAGGATTAGTCAAGAAGAAGCCGGAAGACCTTTTAGCTTTGGAGGGCATTGGGGAGAAGGCCATTGCTGACATTGGGGAGTCGCTTTCGCGATTCGGTTTGGAATTGAAAAAATAGGAATATTTTGTATTAACGGGAGTATGCGCCATAATAACAAGAATAAAATTTTAAAAAGAAAAGCCGGAAAACGCCGCGCCCTACTTAATGGCATCGCGCGATCTTTGGTTTTATATGACAAGATAGAGACCACCCGCGCGAAAGCCAAAGCAGTCCAGCCAATTATTGAGAAGATGATTACTACTGCTAAAAGCGGCGGGTCCTCGATTCATCAAAGCGGCTCCGGCCGCGCAAGCGGTCTTTCCGGTCGCCGGAGAGTATCAGCGTCTTTAGGTCTCACTGCATCTAAGAAATTATTCGAAACAATTGCGCCGCGTTATTCCGAGCGATCGGGCGGCTATACCAGGATTTTAAAAAAATCAGCAAGCAGAAGCGATAATTCTGCCATGGTTATTATGGAATTGGTTTAAAATATGGGTGAAAAAAAATCAATAATAATAGATGCCAAAGATCAGGCATTGGGTCGGATTTCAACGCTCGCCGCAGCCGAGTTGCTGGGCAAATCGAGCCCGACATTTTTGCGGCATCAAAAAGAAGCAAGAATTGTAGAGATAATAAATGCCGCGCAGATTCGGTTCAGCGGAAAAAAATTCGCGGTTAAGCGCTATAAAAGATATAGCGGCTATCATTCCGGGCTTCATGAGGTAAAAATGAGCGAACAATTTTTAAAAAATCCGGCGAGCGTGGTCAGAAAAACCATTTGGGGCATGCTGCCAAAAAACCGTTTGCGTAAACAAATTATTAGAAACCTGCGGGTTAAGGGCTGAAAATTATGGTTGTTTTGCTAAAAAAAGATAATGTAATCGAGCCGGAAGAGAAATATATTGAGGCAGTCGGTCGGAGAAAAACCGCCGTAGCGCGGGTTCGTCTGTGGCGGAAAAATGGAAGTAGTAATACCACTTTCGAAATCAATGGGCGGCCCCTTGAGAAATATTTATTTACGCAGATTTTGAGGAAGGTCGTTGCCGACGCTTTTGAAAAAGTAAAAGCCGATAATAAGTATAGTGTCTCCGCCAGGATTCATGGCGGAGGTATTAACGCGCAAGCCGAAGCATTGCGGCATGCGATTTCGCGGGCACTCGTAAAAGATGTTGCTGATTACCGTAAAAAATTAAAAAAAGCCGGCTTCTTAAAACGAGATCCCCGCGCCAAAGAGCGCCGTAAGTTCGGATTAAAGAAAGCAAGAAAAGCTCCGCAGTGGTCAAAACGCTAGTTGAGCACCGCAGACATACTTGCTCGATTTCAAAAATAGCCGCGATGGATCCGCTATTGACATATAGAGCATAATATGCTAAACTTACAGCAGAATCTGGAAGTGGTAAGGTGCCACTTTCCAAGCGGTTCTAACACAACCTAAGAAGGAGGATTCAGATGAAGCTCTACAGAATTACGCGCCCCCTCTTTGGCGGTATGGCCCTGCCAGCGCCGTTCCTCGCTCTTTCAGCAGACAGCACAGAGAGGGTGCTGGCTTGGGTGGGATACGGCATCACCTTCGCCGTCCTCTCCCTGATGTCTGCTGTCGCCACAAGGAAGGAATAGTATCCACAACAGGGGTTTGCCAGTTGTCTCAAACAACTGGCTTTCCTATTTTCAAGAACGCCTCTTTCTGCCTTTATTCAGAAACATCCGCATATCGCGTGTCGTCATTACGGCCGGTTTCGTGGACTTTGCAGTGTGTCAAGACGGCTATGCTGTCTTTTTTGGACGGATTCAATTTAATCAAGTTTGGTCCGCCCACCAGGATTCGAACCTGGGACCATCTCCTTAAAAGGGAGTTGCTCTACCAACTGAGCTATGGGCGGATATTATTAAAGATGTTTTTAATCCATTCTATTTAAAAGGGAGCTGCCCTGCCTGCCGGCAGGCAGGTCTACCAGCTGAGCTATGGGCGGTTTGTTATTTATATCACAAATTTATGACGGATTCAACTTCTAGAATTTATAGATGAATATTGAATACCCGGCGCGGGCGACTGGTTCAATTCCTTCAAGCCATGAATACGAGTCCTCTTGTTTTATTGAAAATCCGTTAACCGGCGCACCCCGCGCCCCCATTAGATGATTTGAAGATACCGCATACCAAACCGGCTCGCCCTGAGCTT
>CAYIFA010000022.1:0-14522 GCA_964362625.1 uncultured Candidatus Saccharibacteria bacterium | reverse complement strand
ACAATAGAATTGTCCAAAGTTTTCCAAGTTCCCGCGGTCTCATCCCAAAAACTCATTACCAGATCTTTTTCGCTCGCTCCCAAATCCGCGATTGCGGTTTTATCATAAGGGATTGATACAGTAACGCTGGTGTTAAAGGCAGAAACGACTTGACCGGACGCATCTCTGGCCTCCAGGTCATAGGCCAAACCAACAACTTTAACTTCGCCTTGAGAAGGGGCGCGAGTGTCGGGGGTGACCGTGACGCTGATCGAACCAGAATTAGAAATTGAATTTGCCGGCACCACCACCGAAGCTCCGCCGGAAATTTGCGCTACGGTCGGCTGGCTCGCAGAAGCAGTTTGAACCACCGGTGACGGAATGTCGACAAACTTCACTAGTGAAATGTCGTGCGTAATACTGGCAGCGCCGACGGTTAAAGACGACTCACTGGATTTATAAAATACGCCCTCGCGATCAGCTCCTGCCCCAACTACCCAAGTGTCATTAGAAGTAACATTTAGGCGGTACGCTCCGGCGAAATCGGTGAAAGTTTCCTGATAGCCGCCTTTGGATGACCAGCCCGAAACAAACGCGTCTGAAACGGCATTCCCATCGATAAACACTTT
This sequence comes from uncultured Candidatus Saccharibacteria bacterium, assembly GCA_964362625.1. Lineage (GTDB taxonomy): Bacteria > Patescibacteriota > Minisyncoccia > 1-14-0-10-42-19 > 1-14-0-10-42-19 > CAYIFA01. The sequence continues at coordinate 13,914 of CAYIFA010000022.1, read as the reverse complement.
TCCGATTATAGCCGCATCGGATGTTTTTAATTTAAGATTAACAATTTTAGTTTCCTCCTTGACCACTGTTACGCTTTGCTCGTCTGAATTTATGAAGCCGCGCGCCGGATCAGTGAAAGTTTTTACAAAATACGAGCCGGTTGGTACGGCAATGCTGTAATTGCCGGTCGCGTCAGTTTCCGCTCCGGCCACAATCGGGTCGGCAAAACCCTCATCTTTGGCAATTCCGGAAAAACTTGTTTTGGATATTCCGACAAAAGTGTGAAATACTCCGTTGCCTTTCGGATCGGTTACCTGGCCCTTGATGATCGCGTCTGCTTTAAGCGCTAGCAGGTCCTTTACGGCCGTCGCATTTTCGAGAACGCTAACCGCGACATTTTGTTCGTGGCTGGAAATAAATCCGGCGCCCGGGTCAATGTCAAAACCCAAATACCAGGTGCCGGGAGCAACCTTCAAAGTATATTTGCCAGTCGTTGAATTAAATTGCGCCTCCTGCCAACTACCGATCTTAGAACTGGCAAAAACATGAGCCTTGACTCCAATGATGGCGTTGCCTTTCTCATCGCGTAAAGTTCCGGTTATCGAGGAAGTATTTTTTACGACTTTGATCGTGACAGTTGTGGTCTGACCGGACACAAGCGTTACAGTTTGGGCATCGGCCGCAGTATAAGGTGATTCCGGAGACAAAAACACGCTAACCAGATAGGTTCCGGCCGGAACTTTAAATGAAAATATTCCGCGGTCAATCGGGCCGCCGAGTTCTCCGTGGCCGAACTCGGCGCTTTTGGCCAAGTCAACAAAACCGTAAAGATCGGATAGCGCGTTGCCGGCGGAGTCGGCCACTGTCCCGGATAGCGCGGAATCGGCGGTGTGCAGCGTAAAGTTCACGATTACGGTTTTTCCGGATTCAATAAGAATCTGTTTGGGCGGCTCGGGATTGTAGAAGCTGGTTTCTTTAGGAGCGATGGCTTGAACTTCCCAACCGCCGGGAGTAACCAGCAAATCGTAATCGCCATTTTGGTCGGTCCTGATACTGGCATAGCCAGAACCATCAGGATTCCAGGCATTAACTTCAATGGCTTTAAGAGAAATGCCATTTTTATCAGTCACCTTTCCTTTTATATGGTCAGTTTTAGCGATTAATTTGACAGTCCCAAGACCGGCAGTTTGGCCGGAAGCAACGCTAACCGACGGAAGATTTGGCCCGGTTAGCGCCGGATCGTCACTGTGGAAAACTACGCTGTAAGTTCCGGCAACCACCGCGACGCTGAATGCTCCACTGTAATCCACCGATCCGCCGCCGGACTCAAAACCTTCGGCGTTTCTCACTCCGACAAAAATGCGGTTAGATGGCGGAGGAGTCCCGTCTGGTTTAAGTACCGTGCCTTTTATAAACGCATCGGCAGTTACTACGGTAAAATTAAGAATTAGTTCTTGGACGGTTAGGTCGCTTGCGAAAGCTATCACGGTCGGCGGTTTATTGTAGACCCAATCCGGATTCATTGATTCCGGATAAAGTCCGATTTCCCATGAACCGCTGGCAAGAGCCAATGAATAATTGCCGTTTGCGTCGGTCTTGGCTCCGATCCAATTTTGGGTGTTTTTGTGAAAAGCGCCTATGCCGGCATCAGTGACTGCCCGGCCATCGGCTCGGACAACTTTTCCTTTCAAGAACTTAGTGGTTTTGACCAGAGTAATTGTTCCTAAGTCTTTTGTTGCCCCGACTTCCACGCTGACCTTGCCGATTGCCGGAGCGTTAAAATTAGGATCATTAACCCCAATAAATATTTCATAAGCGCCGGACGGAACCGGAATGTTAAATGAACCGTTAGCGCTTACCGGAGAGCCGAACGACGGACCAGTACTGGTTCTTAAATCAATAAACGCCTGTCCTTCGGCAAGAGCCAGACCATCGGGTTTTAGCACTTTGCCTTTTATTGCCGCGTCAGCTTTAACTACAGTGAAATCTACGATTTTTTCTTCGGTTGCGGTGTTGTCGGCAAAAACCACGGACTTCGGCGGCTCGTTGTAGTTCCATTTGGCTTCAGAGGTTTTCGGATGAATAAATATTTCCCAATAGCCGCCGGTGACCGCGATGGTGTAATTGCCCGTAGTATCTGTTTCAGCCGATGCTTGGCGATTGGCAGTCGGCTGGTAGACATTGATATTGGCGTCAACTACTGCTGTACCGTCAGCGAAAGCAATTTTGCCTTTAATGATTTTGGCGGCTTTGATCAGTGTTATGGTACCTAAATCTTTAGTTGCGCCTGCGCTAACCGTGACATCGGCGACAGTTGGCGCGGCATAGAGCGGGTCATGGACTTGAACAAATACTTTATAAGTGCCGGCGCTTACATTGACTGCAAAGTTGCCGTCAGTAGCAAGCGGTCCGCCAAAACTTTTTTGGTCTCCTCCCCGCAATTCGATAAAGGCGGTATTGGCTGCCGGAGAAGCGCCATCAGGTTTTACGATTTTACCCGTAACTTTGGAGTCGGTAGTGGTGACCATGAAATCAACTGTTTTTGTTTCGGTTGACGTGTCATTGGCAAAACTTACTGTTTTTGGCGGTTCGGTGTAGGCCCAATTTGGGCTCTGTGTTTTTGGGTAAACTGAAACTTCCCAAGTCCCGCCGCTTACTCCAAGGGTATAGGAGCCCGCGCCATCAGTTTCAGTAAATGCCGAGCGCTGGGTATCCGGCTGGTAGGCGTTTATATTAGCGTCGGTAATCAAACTGCCATCGGCTTTTTTGATCGTGCCTTTTATTGTTTTTGAGGCTTTTACCAGAGTAATTGTTCCGAGGTCTTTGGTGGTGCCAGAAGTTACGGTCACCGGATTTACGGTTGGCGCGACGTATAACGGATCAGAAACATTAATATAAATATTGTAAATGCCGGCGGAGACTTTGGCCCGGAAATTGCCGATATCGTCAACCCCGGCCCACACGCCCTGCCCGCTCGAAGAGCGAATATCTACGGAAACTGTTTTGCTGGCCGGCGGCGTTCCGTCCGGTTTTAAAATCTTACCTTGAATTTCAGAATCAGTTGACGTAACTATAAAATCAACAGTTTTTATTTCCACGGAAGTGTCGGCGGCAAATACCGCGGTTTTAGCTTGTTCGCCGTAATACCATTTGGCCGCGTCGGTTAGCGGATAAACGTGTACTTCCCAAATTCCGCCGGTAACGCTCAGAGTATAATTGCCAGTTTGGTCGGTCTGGGTTTCGCGGCCGGATCCGGTTGCAGGAATGTACACATTGACTCGGGCATCGGTAACTGCGCTGCCATCGACCCTAGCTACTTTTCCCTTGATGGTTTTGGTTGCGCTAACTAATGTTATGGTTCCGAGATCTTTTGTTTCTCCGGTGGCCACGGTTACGTCCGGAATAGCCGGCGCGCTGTATAGCGGGTCGTTTACATTTATATACACGCGGTAAGTTCCGGCCGGCAAACCTGCCGAGAAATTTCCAAGATTGTCAAATGACGCGCCAAAACCGGATCCGCTTGATCCTTGCAGCCATACGGAAATTTTATCCGGAGTAAGGAATGTGCCGTCGGGCTTTATAACGCGGCCTTTGACTTTGGCGTCAACAGTCGTTACTGTGAAATTTATTGTTTTAGTTTCGTTGGTATCGTCAACGGCAAAAATAATAATTTGCGTTGACTGATTGTAGGTCCAGTTCGCGTCCGGCGATTTTTGGTTAACAAAAACTTCCCACGATCCGCCGGTAAGATATACTGCATAGTTGCCGCTGGCGTCGGTTTCGCCATAAACAGAACCGCCGGTTGCTGATTTATAGACATTAATTCCGGCGTCAGTAACCGGAGAGCCATCCGGTCTTTTAACCGATCCGGTAAGTTTTTTGGCCGGTACCGGCACATTAACGCTAACCGCGTTGGACTCCGGAGAACATCCGGCGTTATTGCAGGCCTTGATTGCGTATTCCAAACTTCCGGACCCGGGGTTATTGTGAACAGCATAAGTGCTGTTGGCCGAGGCGCCCGCGAAATACTGCCAATAGCTTTCTCCGGCTTTACGCCAGAATAATTCAAAATATGTTTCGTCCGAGGAATTATCGGTCCAGGTTAAATTGACGGAAACATAATTATTTCCCAATACCGCGGCGAGCGCTGTTGGCGTAGCCGGCAAAGTATTAGAGGTGTTAGCAGAATAGGTAGTTGTTGTGTAAAGTGAACTGCTTGCGCTTACCGAAGCCGGACTTCCGCCGGGGTCATAGGTAGTCTCAGTTCCGGTCGTACATGTCGCGGTGCCGCCCGAGCCGGCGGTAAAATTGCATTCGCCGTAATGAGTGTCGTAGCCGGCAGAAGTCATGGATTCAACTTTGTAATAATATGTCGTGCCAACGGTGAGCCCGGTAAGGTTTAAACAGTGGCTGGTTACATATCCGCCTCCGTCACAGCGGTCAGACTCGCTGCCCACCCATCTGGTGTAGCTTTGATGGCCGGAAGTTGAGCCAAAAGGCGATCGCGAATCAGACACAATGTCGGTGGTCCACTTTATCTGCGCGCCGGTTGAGATGATATTTTCAACCCGAACATTCGAGATTACCGGAATATGATCGGCTCGCGCGCCTGAAATTCCGGCAAAAAACGCGGCAACCGCGAGAATTATAAATATTTTTTTCGGCATTTTAATATAAAAATTTTTGCCACCTTCATAACACAAAAAATTATCTTAATAAATTTGATTAACAATTTAACGCATTAAGTATAGCATTATTCGGATAACATTTTATAAGCCTTATCCACAATTCAACTTTTAACCGGGAGGGAAAAAGAAAAAGTTGTGCCGGCGGGGGAAGATGAAAAGGAAATTTTTCCGCCCATTTTTTCCAATAACATCCGAGTGATAAAAAGACCTAGCCCGGTGCCTATAACGCCCTGTGTCTCTTTGGTCAAGGCGCGGGCAAATTTCTGGAAAATTTTTCCTTGCTCTTCAAGCGGTATGCCATATCCAGTATCCCGGACCTCTACTACCAAACTTTGTTCTTGCTGGAAAATTGTTACGGCAATATCCCCGCCTTCACGGTTATATTTTATGGCATTGCTCAAGAGATTGGTCACCACTTCTTTTACTTTATTCTGATCAGCCATGGCCTCCGGAAGTACTTTCGGAGAAATAAATTCAATAGCTACTTTTTTCTCAAGAGCTAATGATGCGGTTTCCTTAATTGTCGCCTGAATAATACCAACCAAATCGGTCGGCCCGACAGATATCTTATACGCTTCTGTTTCTGAACGGGCTGTTTCCAAAAGATCGTTCACCAGCTGATTAAGGTTGCTGCTGGCAATAGCAATGGCATTAAGATGGCGCTGAACATATTTTGGGAACCCTTTAATTGCCGGCTCGGTCAATTCCAAAAACCCTCTTATCGCGGTTATCGGCGTGCGCAATTCATGGGCGGCAATAAATACAAATTCGTCCTTTAGCCGCGCCACTTCGCGGGCTTTGGCCAACTCTCTTTCTTGAGTTTCTTTCAAAGCACTGGTGCGTTCCTTAACTTTTTGTTCCAATTCCCTGGAGAATTTTTTTATCTCGGTAAAGGCCCTGGCATTTTGGACGGCAATCCCGGACTCGGAAGCAATGATACCTAAGACGTCCAAATCATCTACGAAATACGGCTCGCCGGATAACTTTGAACCGGCAATCAAGATAGCCACTTCGTTATTTTCAACTTTCATCGGAATGGCGACGGAAATATCGTTCCTGCGAAACATTTCCTTGACGTCGCCTTCGGCCAAATCCTCGAAAACTATGTGTCTGCCGGCAGAGGAGACAAATGGATTATGGAACAGATTCTCCAACTCCTGGCGTGATCCCGCTAAATCCCCATTCCAGATTCCCCTTAAACCTACTATTTTATGACTTTCTGCCACCAAGAACGCCAACTTTGAAAGGTGCATTTCTTTTATAAGTGAACCAGCGATAGCAGTGGTTAACACGTCCAAATCAATGGTCCCGGCCATAGTGCGGGTGATCTTGGATAAAAGTTCATCGCGGTCATATCGGTCTTTAAAAAATATTCTATTGGTAAGACGGCGCAAAATTTTATCAAGCGGCTGGAAAATCAGCATGGCAAATATAGTCAAGATAATAAATACAAATATAGTCTGGTTATTAATTTCTAGCCCTCCAAAAATCTGGAAAAATAATACCAGTAAAAGGGCGTTCGCGCCGGCGAACAAAAACAAAATTATCAAAAATGACGCGGCGCGGACAATAATCGGCTGGATATCCAAAAATCGGTGGCGCACAATGGCAAAAGCCACTGTGGACATCAAAATAACCGGGAAAATAGGGCCGAGAAAAATTCCGGCAGCGGTTTTAAAAACCACTACTAAAGTTGTTGTAAAAACGACCATCAAGGTAAACGTCCCGAATACGCCCAGCGCAAAATATGAGAGTTTTAGACGTTCAATCCCCTTTGAATTCCGGAGTTTCCTAACCAGAACAACGAAGGACAAAATGACTAAAGCTGGAAAATCCAAAATGAAAAGTATTATGCCTTTGCCCGGGTGAGCTACGGGTTGGCCGTCAGAATATGTTATTGATTCAAAAACATGGAAATTTAAAGAAGCAAGCGCCGTTACGCCGGCAAGCGCCAGGATCAAAGTTACATATTCTTTTTTCAGCGTAATAACGCCGCTGGGGAAAGTGTGTATTAACAAAAAAAGCAGCGGACCGATAAAAGCCGCCACTATTATTACCATTCTTATCCAAAATAATTGGTTCTCCGGTGTTTCCAGCGGCGGATGTAAAGAAGGCGGATTAACTACGATATATAGATCAAGCACTAGCGCCAAAAGAGCGAATAGGCGGTTAGTCCAACTCCGTGGGTTTTTGAGAAAAACCATGAGCCCCAGATAGGTATTGGCCGTAAAGGCGGTGAAACCCAAAATTATTTCAAGAGATGATATTGGTGTAAAGACCGGCATATGGTTATTATAGCCGGACAAATAAAAGAGTCACAGTGTTACCTGTGACTTTGATATTAGTCCATGCGGTGAATACCGAGTTCGGCGATTAAATTTTTCGTATTCTCCCGTATTGTTTCGATGGCTGTGATTTTAAGCTCCGGACCGTCAGGAACTTCAGCATTAATAATGCCGCGAAGTTCTTTACCAGTTAAACTTGATCCGAAAATCGGGCCATTGACGTTTAAGAGGTTTCCGAGATACCGCATTTGCTCAAACGGCGGGTCAATCTTGTTCTGGGCGCCTGCATTCGCGCCACAGTAACGGTGGAATGACTCAATTGCTAACGCGCCGCGATTAAGCAGTTCTTCCAGGCAGATTACGAGTTTTTTTGAATCTAAAAAATAATGAGGGAACTGATATACGGCAGAATCATGGGCGTAGCGATTCAAGCGTATCTCGGCGGCTCCGGCAAAGCCAAAAATCTGCCAAGCCGGAGCAAATTCAACTCTTAGCAATTTCGAGCCTTTCTCGAATGTCATGGATTTCTCTAAGACCTTATTGTGAATGATGCTGGTAGAATATAGAGCTTCGGCTAAGTCCAGATAATCATCCGAAAAGTGCTTGCAAATCAGCACATAACAAATTCCGGTGTATTTCAAGCGGTTCGGCCTCGGCGAAAAAATCGGATCATCGCTCGCACTTGCCGCGTAAGGTGCTATGCCGCAAAGGCGATTGCTGGTTACAGTGAAGAAACGATGGTAACCCGGCGAGCGGACGCCGAAAAATTTCTCCTGGAATAGAATTTCCATCCCTTTTTTATCGTGCTCAAAAAATTCCAACTCTCCGCTGCCCAGAGGTTTGCCGGTTAACGGCACCAATCTGTCGCTCACCCATTCCTCCGCCATTACCTCTTGCCCGTTGCTTATGTGTGGGTATATCACGCGCACTAAATATGGAGCTGATTTGGCATCGTAATTGTCAAGTGGAGGGCGATCCCCATAAACATAATAAGACCCGCGGGCATCGATAAGCAATTGATATAACGATTCATCTCCCCATCGCGGATTGAAAAGCTGTTTAGGAAGATATACCTCAAATCTAACATCGTCATATGCCCAGACTGAAAGAGGCGCCGGAAGATACTGCGTCAGATTCCGTAATTCATGAGGAGTTAATTTTCTTATCGGGTCTTTAAACGGGTTTAATCCATCAACTTGCATCATTCAACTCCATGACACCCACTGCGTTTATCCGTGGAGAGTGAGGCGCTGATTTAGTAGCGTAACCTATTCGCATCATTGCCATCGGGCGCTTTTTCGCGCCCAAACGCATCTTTAACATTTTGTTAAAAATCCCTACTTCAATTAAAGCCGCGTTTATTGCCAAAGACAAACCTTCTAGTTCGCACAAAATCGCAATTCGCTCAAGCGCTTGGCCGATTTTTATCCACCAAATAGGCGAATCTTCCGGTGCGCTTAGAACGGCGATCAATGGCGAGCTTTTAATGGCATCTCGGTTGGTTATGGCGAATCCAGCGGCCAGATTCGGATCAAACAGCCCGTCGGCCTTAAGCAGTTCATGGATTTTTTTAGCCGCATCATCGTTCAGCCCAAAAGTATTTCCGGGCATTCCCCGCCCCAAAATAGAGTCGTTCGGCAAAAGATATTCGGCAAGTTCTTTACGAAAGTCGGTACGCGCTATGACATAGCGGTCGGCTAAATATTGCAATTCGGCAATTGCGAAACGAGTCGGAGTATCTTCGATCAAATTGAGGTCAGTTCCAAAAATAAATGCTGCATCTTTGATTTGCCGCAGAAATTTTAAGCCGATTTTACGCGAAAAATCAAATTTTCCGCGATTGGTCATTCTGTTTTTCATGGCGAGCAATAAATCATCCGTCAGAGGCGGCAGTTGCGGATTGCCGGCCAGCTGAATGTTGATGCCCTCGCTAAGATACGCAGTCGAACAATCCAGCCCGTAACAATTCGCGGCCATTTTTAGATTTTCATATGCCGCGCCTAAACTAATGAAGGATTGGCGGCCGGTCGGATCGGAAATCGGCAAAACATAATTCTGATCAAGCCGCATTTCTATCGAGTCTTTTACTGGTCTTAACAAAAACCGCCACGGTTGGGCATTGTGCGTGCTTGGCGCCAGTATCGCCCACCCGACTAGATGCCGATAGAATTCTTCTTTAGAAATATTCGGATTGCTTAATGGCCGGATTTCCCAGCAAGCATGGTTTTCCCTCATAGCCGCTCTCCTTCCACTATGGTTTCTCCGGTGAATTTGTTAATGAACATTCGTTCCGGAAGTTTGTGGCCGAGGATAATTCTTGCAACTGCTTCGCTCGCCACACCTCCGCCCATCATCGCGGTAGAGCCAAGTTGAGCCCAGCCGGCAAAAAGCGGCGGCTCCTCATTAAGGAATATTTTTCTGAATTCCGGTATATCGCGGTAATGCGTACCGATGAGCCGGGAAGCAAAAATATCAAAACGGCTTTTGCCTATATCGGCATTTCTACATTCATCTAACGCCGAGTACAAATCGTCGTCTGATATTCCGCAGCCCGCTAAGGGTAGCCTATCATCTCTATCAAACCTTCTTATATCAAGCTGGATGGCTGAGGCTAGATCGGTCGCCATCACCACAGGAATTTTCTGGCGCCTTGCTTCTTCTCTGATGGCAACCTTCATATCAAGGTCGTCTATTTCTTCTATAACTACTGACGCAGGAGGTTCGCGGAGTTTCTGATTCCCGGAAATAAAATCTCCCAGATTCCCGCTATGCAATCCGCTGTCAAACACCGATATTAAAACAAACGGATCAATAGAATGTATTTGCTCGCTGGTTAAAACCGCCTTATTCCGGCCAAAATCGCGATAACTAATCCGCACACGATTAGCATTGGACATATGGTATTCTTTTTGGTCGGCAATTTTAATGCGATCCGGCCTTATATCTTGGACCACCGCGTGAATCGCGTTATTGCCGATGCTCGCGCCAGCAACTGCTATTACCGACTTTTCAAATTGCTCGCGAATTTCCGGCCAAGTCAATTTCATTTCCGGATCGCGAATTAATATGGAATTTCTTACTACCAGAGAAAGGCGGTGCCAAAATAGAGGAGCGAATCTTACGAGATGGCGGTCCCGGGGATAATAAACCCAAGTTCCGTATTTTGGGTTAATGGTGATGGCCCCTGAAGATTTTTCAAAAACCTCAAATTCTGAAAGGAATGTATCACAAATAGGCGACCCTGGCACCAGATCTTCAAGTAAACCAAAGAAAGTTGGCCCCAAAAGATCAAATATTTCCGATTTTGCTATTTTTGTCTCCTTAAAGCCGAGGCCGTGACGCGCGTCCGGCATAAAATAAACCGAACCGTTCATTCCCGGCATTAATACATCATTTTTTTCATTTTCAAGGATCAATATTCGTGGGCGAGTCGAATATTCGGCATAGGAAAATTCACGTTCCATACATCCTCTTTTACTCCCCATTAGCTCTACTGGCATTTTACCAATTTTTTATGCAACACAAAATATTAAGAACTTAATCCTAAAATTTTATGGCCGCGCTAGGCGCTAACGATTCTCTCAACGATTTTGACAACCTCGGAAGGCGTATGCTGTGATTTAATAATGTAACCCTTGGCGCCCAACTTATTACCGCGCTCTATTTCTTCAGCGCGTCCGGAATTGGTCAGCATAATAATCGGGCATTTGTCCATCAGCTTATCTTTTTTCAGCTGTTCCAAAACCTCAAAACCATCAAGCACCGGCATGGCGACATCCATTAATACAAAAGCGTACGACGTCTCGCCTTTTATCTTTTCTACGGCCTCGCTTCCATTATTCGCAATATCAACATCGTAGCCGGACGCCCGAAATTTGATGGAGTAAATATCCAGTAAAAATTTATCGTCGTCAACTATCAAGATTTTCTTATTGTCGGTCATTGTACTATATTATCAATTTTATTTTTTTGATGCCAGCGCAGTAATCCCCAGGGCCGCGAAAACCAAAGAAATATCGCGAAAAACAATGTCCATGAGCGATAAATTAAACATCACTATGCCGGCAAGCGCTCCGGCCGACACTAACCCAGCCCAAAATTGATAACGGCCGGATAACAGCCAGAGGCCCAAAATAACCTCAAACAGAGAAAAGCCGCCCAACAAAAACTTCTCCGGGAACATTTGCCTTAAAAAATCTGGAAAAAATCCGATCCAAGACGTTTGGTCAAAATACGACGCGCCGGCTGCGTAAAAAAACGCGAAAGCCAGGCCTGTTCTTAGTAATAATGACGCTCGCTCATTCATGATCTTAATAAGAATAAACTATTAATGAATAATAACGTTGAAGTCGCAAGCGATGCAAGGCAGTAAAGACAAAGCGCGCCTAGAGCAAAAATCTGAATATAAAGAAGTACTAACGAAATTAAAAATCCGGCAGTCGATAATAGCCCGGCGGCGATTAGCGCGTTTTTATTTGCGGAATCCAAATAATAAATTGAGATAAGAAAAACCAAAAGATAATAAGCCGCGCCAGGAAGCGCGATTGGGACTCCGGCGACATCCGCGAACTTGCTGGAAGTGACAATTTCGCATCCACCCAAAAGAGCGCAGCCCACTTTACTGCCGAGATAATATTTTACGGAAAGATAAGCGGCGTCAACAAATCCGGCAAAGCTGAAAACAGCAAAAGAATATCCGATCCAGTTAGGAATTGCTATCGCCGGCTTCTCCGAGAACAGCGTCGATGATTTTTTTAAATTCATCATAAGTTCTTGGGTTTGGGATTTTTTTGCCGTTTAAGAAAAATGTCGGAGTAGAATTAACTCCGGCCGAAGAGCCGCCGGCGTAGCTCAAGTCAACTTTCTGTTTAATTTCTGACAAGTCCATGTCACTCGCCAATTTCCCAGAATCCAAATCTAAAGATTCGGCGTAGTGGATAAAATCATTAGCCGCGTCGCGAGCTGTCTCAATGGACCACGTTTCCTGGCCATCAAAAATCAAATCGTGCATTTCCCAGAATTTTCCCTGCAATCCCGCGGCTTCGGCGGCATAAGCGGCCAGTTGGGCATTTTGGTGAATCTGGCTAAGCGGAAAGTGCCGATACACGAATTTAATTTTTCCGGGAAATTCTTCATTAAGTTGTTTTAAGAGCGGATGATAACTCTTGCATGCCGGACATTGAAAATCGCTGTACTCCACGAGAACTGCCTGGGCTTCTGCCGGTCCCTTTGACCAATCAGCGCCGGAAACCGGAATCGTCAAGTCTCCTGGTTTATTTAACGATTCGGAATTCATTACTATCAGCGCTAAACCCAAAACCGACCCACCCAAAGCCGTCAAAGCAATCGCCCATAATAAAATTCTTTTGATTAATCTCTTTCGCCGCAGGCCAGAAGCGGCATCGGTTCGCTCTTGTTTACGCGCCTCCCATCGTTCTTTTTTGCTAAGCTTCAGATTTTCGTTTTCCATTTATTTGACGCTGGATTTCTGATCCTTATCGCTCACCGCCAGCTTTTCCTTAATTTTTTTAACTATATCAGCCATTGACCAGTCGGCCTTGATAAAATAATCTTTCAGCCCCTGCTCTAGGGCCTGCGAAACTTTTCTGGGGTCTTCGACATTAGTCAGCATGATTACCGGAATATTGCGAATGGACTCCTCGGCTTGCAGTCTTTTGTGCACTTCCAATCCTTCCAGTTTCGGCAAGATTTCGTCAAGGACAATAAGAGCTGGTTTTTGCTCGACAGCCGCATTAAATCCGGATTCGCCATCCATTGCCGTGATTACATCAAATCCGGCGTCTTTAAGCCCTTGGCTAAGGGCGCCGGCTAAAGTAGAATCGTCTTCAATAAGAAGGATTTTTTGGTTGACCATAAAAATTTTATCCCCGATATCTATAGTTTAACATTTTTGTTAAAAAGTGGAAGATGTCATCGCTTCGGCCAGCGGGAACGCAAATATGATTCTATTTCACTTAGCTTAAGGGTGGAAGTGATGTTTCCGGTACGCATAAAAAAATATTCATTTCCGTCGGCCTTAAAATAAACCGGACGCGGACTAGGCAGAGTTTGGATCACGCATATTTCGTGAACGCCAGCCGGGTAGAACCAAAGCTTTACAAAATTCCGGAATTCTGGTCCGATTGAGGCGTTAAAGGACTGGGTAAAGTGGTTTTCAAAACCGTCACGGTCTTTTCTTTGCAAACCACTGTAGTCATTTTGCAAACCGAGTGGTTCGTGCTTGTCGCTAACGCCCAAAACCAAATGCCCGCCATTGGAATTTAAAAAAGCGGCAACTGTTTTCATTGCCGCTTTTTCGAGCTCGCGATTCACATTCCCAAGTTTGTAATCAAAGCGCAGAGAGGATTTGAACTCGAGTTCGCCGCCTTCCTCCCCTTGAAGCAGGTCCCTCACATCTGGCCCAGCCGCGAAAGCGACGGCCAAAGGTCCTTCCTCAATTGCATTCAACATGCGCTCCGGATGGGAAATCTGTTTAAGATAAAAATATGCTCCATTACTTCTTATCTGGATTGTTCCATAATGCAAAAGTTTTCCTAAAACGCTAGATTTTATTATTACTTGCGCCGACTTATTTTTACCGAAAGATGTTGACTGCTTTTTAAAAAATCCTTTTACGTGAATAATTGAATTTGTTCGAATTTTATATTCTTCGGTGTACCAGCTTAGAAAAGCGTACACGGTCATAACAAATTGAGCGAAAAAGAGGAAAATGACTCTGGCGGTCATGTACGGAAGAATATTGGTCAGGAATAACTGCGAATATATTTCATATTTGGCATCCCCTAAGAAAGACGCTACAAAATACAAAATCAACCCGGCGGCCTCAATAGCCGCGAATTTCCACATAAGCACTATCGGGCTGCGCTTGGTTACTAATTCGTTATGCATATTGAAAGTTTGACCCGCTAAATTGCTTAGTAAAAGTTTAGCATAGCGCAAA
>CAYIFA010000021.1:0-15185 GCA_964362625.1 uncultured Candidatus Saccharibacteria bacterium | reverse complement strand
GAATCTTTGGACTTCGGCGATTTGTCGCGGGGTTCGGCAATGGTCAGGAGAGTTGCCATTGAAAACGGAACATTCATGCCGGTTTACGTAATGGCCTTCAAAACCGGAAGCATTGCCAGTTTGATTGATATAGACAAGAATTTTTTCCGAATGTCCGGCAATACTGAAGCCAAAATGGAATTTTATATGTACATACCGGCTTCAGCTGAAATAGACAAACTTTATTCCGGAAGAGTTTATCTCTTCAAGATTCCGACTTTTGGACTTTAAGTTATGTCAAAAACCATTCGCTCAATCTTAAACGTAATTATTTACGTTCTGATTATTGGCGGCACCGTATACGGACTGCCCAAATTTCTTACATGGTCGTTAGGTACTACGTATCCGCTAGCGGCTGTAACTTCCGGTTCTATGTGGCCGGTATTGCATGAAGGCGATTTGGTTCTTATCAAAGGAGCGGGCAAAGACGAAATAGCGATAGGGGATGTAGTTGTTTTTCAGAATGAAAGCGGAAACGGTTTTACAATTCACCGAATTGTGAGGTTGGGCGAGAAAACTTTTACCACCAAAGGAGATGCTAATTTTTCCGATGATAAGCCAGTGCCCTATGATCGCTTGGTGGGCAAGAACTTGATGGTTCTGGGCAAGCACGCGCGTATTCCGTTTATGGGCAGTATCACGGTTTGGGCCTCAAGTTTAATGGCTAACGTTAAATATTGAACATCGGATTACAAATCCCAATGTTAAAGCTCAAATGTCAAATCAAATCCCAAATCAAAAATCCAAAGTTATTTTTGATATTTGGACTTGGAGCTTGATTTGAAATTTGGATTTTGTAATTTGGATTTTTATTAATATGCAAGTAGCGTCGCAAAAAACAAAACCAAGAATAATAATGCAGGATATGACGTTCCCGAATAAAAAAATCGGGAAAAAGTTTGTTGGCAAAAAAACTTCTGCTACGCGAGGAGTATTTTTGTTTTCAAAGTTTTACGCGATATTGCTTGTCTTGGTTTTGTCGGCAATAGTCGTGCCGCTCGCCGCTTTTGAAGCGCATGTCGTAAACGTAACCGCCACCATTGAACGGCCTTGCGTTGAATTTGAAGTCCGTTCAACCGGCTATTGGCGGACTCACGAAGAAAACTGGATTTTGCCGCAGACTTTGGGCGCGGAAGTAATTTCTACCCCCGAAGAAGCCGCAGCTATTTTTGATTTAGACCAAAGCACTGCGGAAAACCGCTTAAAAAAGCAATTGCTCGCCTTGAAATTCAATATCGCTTATTTTGACGCCGGTTCGGGATTTGCGCCTTATCAGTCAATTACCTTAAACCAGCTTGCCGCCGAGGCCGACACCCTTTTGTTGCAAGATCCGCCGGTTTCAAATTTGGCGTTAAACACCATGAAAGACCGGGTGGAAGCGGTTAATGTCGCCGGATTTGTGAGCACCTGTTCTGCTCCCGATCCTCAAATGATTTATGAACTATGCTTTGATGAGATGGATAATGACGGAGACGGCTTGATCGATTTTGAGGATGATGACTGTGATATTTTTTTGCCGGAAATAGAGGAGCAGTCAGTGGAGGGGTCTCAAGTTTTGGGTGATCAAAGTGAAGGTGAAGGTGGGGCCGAAAGCGACGGAGATGATGATGGGGAGGAGGATAATAGTGATGTTGATGAGCCGGATGATGACGGGAATGAACCCGAACCCGAGCCGCCTGCCCTGAGCGAAGTCGAGGGAGAACCAGAGACCTCTCCTGAAGAATAAAATTGTCGACCGAATAATTTATAATTAATATTTTTTGTTATGTCCTCATTCAAAATGTCATGCAGTTGCGGAGATACAATGACAGTGGAAGCTGAAAACCGGGAGGCGGCAGTTGAACAGCTCAAAGGCATGTTCGACGAAGCCGGTATAAAGGCCCACATGGAAGAAAAGCACCCGGGAGATCCTATGATATCGCTGGCCGATTGCCACGCTATGATAGAAAAAGAAACCGTTGCTGCCTAAGTAATCAATTATACAAGCTAAAGCGTCTCCGGTACGGGGGCGCTTTAGTTTTGCGGCACAATAAACATTCCAACATTCTGCAGAATGTTGGAATGTTGCGGCCCATGAACGCAAAGAATCCTCGGATACGCCGGGGATTCTTAAAATTACCTTGGTTTTCCGCCGCCTTTGCCGCCGGATGACTTGTTTGTAAAGTAATTGGCAAGTCCTGCGAATTGCGCGTCAACTTCTTTGGCGATTTGCTCTGCCGGATTGTTTGCATACGCGGCAGCTTCTTTGTCATTTGTAATGTAATAGGCTTCGGTAAGCGCCGAGACAAGATGGTTATAAACCGTGATGCCGTAACCGCCTGATAAATATCCTTCGTCGGAAAGGCCGAGTCCGTCAATTAATGCGTTATGAAGAGCTCTGGCGAGCGGGATGTCCTGTTTTTCATTATAAATAACAAGCGTGCCGTCGTGCGCGGGGTCATCGTTTCCGTTGTGGTGGATTGAGACCAGGATATCGCATTTGCGGTTTGCGAGCGCGTAGCACTTGTCTATCGCGATTTGCACGCGTTCTCGGCGGCTCGGCAATGTTTCGTCTCTTTCCCTGGTCAATACTACTTTAGCTCCGGCATCCTGTAGTTTGGTTTGAAGCGCGAGCACTACTGCGAAATTAACATCTTTTTCGGCAATGCCGTAAGCCGCGTTTATCGCGCCGGTCTCCGATCCGCCATGTCCGGCGTCAAGCGCGATTAGGGTGCCGTCAAACGGCGTCAATGCGTAAGCCGTCAAAAGCGGCACTGATAAAATAGCTGATAAAAAGGTTATTATTGTTTTTTTCATATAAATAATTTTAGCACGATTGGTTTTACAAAAGTAATATTTAAATCGGCAACTAACATTCTAACATTCTGCAGAATGTTAGAATGTTGTAACTATCATAGGCGCAAAGAATCCCCGGTTACGACCAGGGATTCTTTTGTGACCCAGTCAATTGATAATAGGTGATGTTTAATTTATAATTTACATCATCAATATGAACGAATCACGAAAAGTTGCGTACGCGTTTATAGATGCGTCTAATGTTTGGAATGCTGTAAAATCAGTAAAGAAATTTATTGAATATAAGGTCCTGAAGAAATATTTAGAAAATAGACTTAATGTTGATAAGGTTGAAGTTTTTTACTATGATGCTTACCCGAAAGATGGCACCAGAGAATATGATTTGGATGGGAAGCATAAATTTTATATCTACCTGAAGAAGGGGCTCGGTTTTACTGTTAGGAAGAAAGAATTAAAAAGGATTTCCGTAATTGGTAGAAGCGGAGGAGCGGTTATTGAAAAAGGTAACATGGATGTAGAGTTAACAATTGATGCACTTCAGAATATTAATAGATATAGCGTAGCCGCCCTTTTCAGCGGTGACGCCGATTTTCTCGCTCTAGTTAATTATTTAAAAAATCACCACAGGAAGGTTTTTGTTTTTTCAACAGAAGGCAATATATCTCATGAGTTGAAGACCGGCGGGCACGGCTATTTTGATTTGAAAGATTTAGTGGAAATTTGGGGCAAGGATTTGAAATATAGGGAAAAGGATAAGTAAACAAAACCACCCTCAGTTAAGAGGGTGGCTCTAGGATGTATAACCCTTCCGGTTATGGATAACCAAAAGACACTACCAGTATAGCAAGCGTCTTTTAAAAGTCAATATATTATCCACAACGCAGAAACGCAAAGAATCCCCGGTTACGACCAGGGATTCTTTTGCCCTTTAAATGCATAAAGAGCAATCTATTGACATAATAACATTCAGGATGCCAAATTTTATGCACAGCCACTAAAAGGCGTCGCCTTTTTTTAAAGGCGACGCCTTTTACAATGCCTTTTTTCAAGTGAAAACCCCCGGCAATCCTTGTGGGATTGACGGGGGGGGTGAGGGCGGCCGTGCTTGTGGCTTGGCCGGCCCTTGGGCGCGTCTGCCGGGTTGCGGCTTGCGCGCCTTACTTCTTGTGTAGCGGGAACTCGAGGTCGACCATCGGCTGGCTCCAGCCGAGATCGAGGAGCAGTTTTCGCCGCTCCTTTCGAGCGCCTTGGCCCTTGCCGAGGCGGCGGTCGAGAGTCAGGATTTGCTCCTCCGCCGTACGGGTGGCGTGCGCCGCATCACGGTGTTCCGCCTCGTCCAGTCTGATCTTTCGCCGGTCGGTTCGGTTGTTGGCCATCTCGTCCTCCTACCGCGCGTTCGTCTTGCGACGGGCTCGTGACAGACGCAGATTCTCGGAAGTTGCGGCGTCGCGCTTGTGCACACGCCGCACGCGCTTGCCACGCTTGTGCCAGGCGAGGTGTGCCTGGGCATAGGACGTCGGAATCCGCTTCGGGCTTCCAGCCGGGTCCCTCTTGCACTTGTGGCAGACTACCATACGTCTCTCCTTCCTTCACTTGCCCCAGCACTCTGGCGGGGCATCCGGTCGGTTTACTGCGCTTTTGCTTCTTGATGGAATCAAAAATCCACCAATCTGCTAGTATTATAGCAAAAAATACATAATCTGTCAAGTGTTTGAAAAAAAGAGAGAGAGGGGGGTATTTGCTGGCAGTAAAAAGATTTCTAATAGAGTAATGTTATAATATATATGTTGACTTGGTTTCATAAGCAGTTTATCCCGCATGAAGGGAACGACCATAAACCGCATTTTTTGCGGCTGAAAAATGCCGCGCGCGTGCTTGCGTTCGTCGTATTTGTTGAAATTGTTTTACTCTCTCAAGTTTACGTATTTCCGCAGTTCAAAGATTTTCTCGCGGCTGTTTTGCCCGGGGTTTTAGTTGATCTCGCGAACGGCAGCAGGGACAATATAAGCGAGGGAAAACTTATTGTAAATCCGTTGCTGGTCGTTTCTGCGCAAATGAAAGCCGAACATATGGCGAAGTTCGGATATTTTGCGCATGACAGCCCGACCGGCGAATCGCCGTGGGTTTGGTTTGGCAAGGCAGGTTACAAATTCTTTTATGCCGGAGAAAACCTCGCGGTTCATTTCATTGACTCCGAAGACGTGCACCGCGCCTGGATGGCGTCTGAAACGCACCGGGCAAATATTTTGAACTCTAATTTTACAGAAATAGGGATAGGAATTGCCCAAGGAGTTTTCCGGGGACGAAACGCTTTATTTATTGTTCAACATTTTGGCAAACCGATGTTTGTTCCGTCAGAGCCGACGGGACCACTGGCATTGGCCGGGCCGGTTTCAGACGCGGCACCGCCAGTTGAAACTCCAAAACCGGTAGAGCATACGTCGGAAAACATCAGCGGCGAATTTGCCGGGAGCATTACGATTCCAAAAGTAAACTTGATAAGTAAGATATTCTCAATGCCGAACAATGTTACCGCCGGGATTTACCTATTTACACTCTTGATTGTGACAGTCGCCTTAATTCTCAAGATTTTTATAAAGATCCGCATCCAGCACCCGCGTTTGATATTAACCGGGTTCGCCCTTATTTTTACAATATCTGGACTGATTGCTGCCAATTATTATCTCCTAACCTTACCCGGACAAATCTAGTTTTTTACTTGGGTGAGGAGAAGCCTAAAGTCCCTGGCCGCGCAGAACAAAAAAGACCGAGAGTACCAGGATTTTAATGTCGTAAAGAAGTATCAATAAGGCGCTCTCAGTCCGCATTAAATTTATGTAGAAATTATCCAAAACATGCTCGCCTCCGAAGCGAACAGCGTCGCGCTTGTGAATTTGTACCGGACCAGTCAATCCGGCAATGAGGATTTGCTTTCTGATAATTCCTTTGGCCAGTTCTTTTTCATAGTCTGGCGGCGTCCAGGGACGAGTGCCGACCATGGACATGTCGCCCATAAACACATTCCATAGCTGCGGCAGTTCGTCGATGTAGAATTTTTTGAGAAACCGGCCGACTAGAGTCGTGGTTCCGGGGGTCCTTTCAAGTTTCTTGGTACTTACGAATTCGCCTCTATCGAGAATCGGCTGATAGGCTGCCACAATGAATATCCGGAATTTCCTGAACAAAAACAGTTGTCCCCGGCTCAATCTAACTTCGGTGTAAAAAACCGGCCCGCGGGAGACAGGATTAAACAGCCCCTCAATTTTTATAAGAATGGCGATGGTTATAAAAACCGGCAGGGCTATAGTCAGCAAGACGCTTGAGAGAACGACATCGAACAACCGCTTAAACAGCGGAATTTGAATTGGTGTGGACAACTCTAAAACTCCAGTTCCGTTCATGCTAAACAGTATAAATTAATCTCTATTTTTCGTAAACTTCTTTGGTGCGTTCCAGCATCACTTCAAATTTAAAGTCAGAAGTAATTTTTTGTTGCAGATTTTTACCGAGTTCGGAGCGGAGATTTTTGTCTTTAATCAAACGCTCTAGTTCATTGGCGAGGACCTTACGGTATTTGGGCGGGGTGAGCAATCCGGTTTTTTCGTTTTCAATTATTTCCGGAATTCCGCCGACATCGGATGCGACAACGGTCAAACCGGCCGAGCCGGCTTCGAGCAGTACGTAAGGCAAACCTTCTTTTACCGAGCTCAAAGTAAAAATATCGAATGCCTTGAGGTATCGCGCGGCATGCGGCAAATGATTAATTATGAAAACTTTATCTTTAAGGCCGCGGACTTTGATTTGGCGAAAAAGCTGCTCGTATAATTCTCCCGAACCAATAATTAAGCAAATCCAGTTTTTACTTTCCAACATCGCCAGCGCGTCAATTAAATATGCAAGCCCTTTGTTTTTTGTGAGTTCGGATATGGTTCCGAGCCATACTGAGTCGCGTTTGGGTTCAATTTTATATTGTTCTTTGAAGAATTTGCGCGCATCTTTTTGGGAATAAAAATCTATTTCTTTGATGGCGTTATGGATGGTTATGCATTTTTTATACCCTGAACCGAGTGCTGCCGCCGATTTTCTAGAATGTTCGGATACGCAAATTATCTGATGGTGGAATAGGGTTGATAACCACGAAAAAAATATAATTAATTTTTTTTGCCATCTCGTACGGTCTTCATCAAAGGCCCAGCCGTGCGCGGTAAAGATGATTTTGGGAACTCCCAGTAGCCATGCGGCTACGCCGCCTGTGCCGCCGATCTTTGAGCTATTCAGGTGTACTACGTCAGGGCGTTCATGCCAGATGATCCAAATTAATTTGAAAAATACTTTTGATGCATCAAAGAAGCCGATATTACGTCCGGTGTCGATGCCGTAAATTTTATTAATGCCAGCCGAGTTCAGCCGTTTTATCAGCTCACCACCCGCCTGTTGGCGAGGCTCGCCCTGCGGGCGGCCTTCTCCGGCTGCCACCGAAACATCGTTTCCTTCGGCGGAGAGGTGGGTAGCCAAGTCATACAAATAACGCTGGGCCCCACCCCAGTTGGATTTGGTGATGACAAATAAGATTTTCTTCCTTTTATCTCCCGACACGTTTGAGTGTTAGCAAAATAGTTTTTAAAATTATCTCGATGTCCATCATCGTGCTTTTATGTTTGATGTAGTACAGGTCATATTGCAGTTTTTCCATGGAGTCTTCGACTGATCCGGCGTACATCCCGGGCATATTTATTTGCGCCCAGCCGGTAATGCCGGGTTTGGCCAGGTGCCGCATGGCATAGTGAGGAATTACCTTTTGCAAATGCTCCACGAATTGTGGGCGCTCCGGACGGGGCCCCACAACCGAAAGTTCATTTTTTAATATGTTCCAGCATTGCGGGAGCTCATCTAAGTGGGTCGTTCTTAAGAATTTTCCAACTTTGGTTACGCGACTGTCAATTTCTTGGGCCCACAACGGTGTTCCGGTTTCGGCGAGTCCGCTTTTTGAAAGCGAAATCATTGAACGGAATTTGATGAGTGTAAACGGAATTCCGTTTTTGCCGGTTCTGGTCTGGCTTATAAAAACCGGCCCGGCCGATTCCATTTTTATCAACAGAGCTAATAGTGGGAAAAATAAAAGAGTGACTACGCCGGCAATAAAGGCGAGGACTATATCGAGCGCGCGCTTGATATAGTCCGAGACGGCATCACGCAACTGCGCGATGTTTTCGATAAACCACGCTTCGCTGATAAGCGAAACAGGAATTTTACCTACGATTGATTCGTAGAAAGCTGGGAAATCTTGAAATGAAATTCCGAGAGGCAGAATCTGATAAAGCATTTTAACGATTGTCTCGTCTTTTTTAATTTCACTGGAAGCCACAACCATCGAGGCCTCATATTGTTTAACCAGAAACGGAAGATTGTGGTCAAAATGCCTTACCGGAATTTTTGGCAGACTTGTGATTTTTTTGTCTTCGGTTATGACCAGCAAAACTGGTTCGTATCCAAACTGCGGATTGGAGAAAATTATTTGGATCAGGTCATAAACTTCTTTTGAATACCCAAAGAAAATAATCTTTATTTTTGCCGAACCGGCTATAGTTCTGGATAAAAGTGCCCGCCAAACAATAATCAGGGTTGTGGTTGCCGCTATTTGAATCAAGAGGTTCGTCTTCGGAGCTATAATGAATGATGGTATGGAGTAGAAAAGCGCGATGCCGATTACGGCGCACGTAATCATGGTTTTTACAACGTTGCCATAAAGCTCTGCGCCCGGTTTTAAAAATCTGCGGTCGTAGAGCCCAGCGATAAAAAATATCAGAATCCAGAGAGCAAATAGAATACTGAATGGGATTTTATGCAGGCCCCACCAATCGGCAAAACCCTCGCGGCCATAATGTAAGTACAGTGTGCTCACCAGTGAGGCGTAAAATATAATTATGTCGCCGGCCAGAATTATAAATACTAAGTAAGAATTTTTTCTCATTTACAATATTATACTATATTTTTCAAAGATTTTCCAGTATCTTTATAGATAAAAAAAGACCGAGTTGCCTCGATCTTTTTGTTCGGTATCTTATTCAACAATACCCAAGCGTTGTGCCATCATGTAAATCGCGAGAATTTCGGCTTGGAACAGAACTCCCGGCGGTGGATTAAAATAAACGTCCACAAGCTCTATTAGTGGTACCGTCACCACTGTTATGTCTTCAGTAGCATCTCCGGTTACGTTATCAAGTATTTTTACAGCATCGGTGGCTATGAATGCGTAAATCATTCCATTCGAACTGCCTGAACGATACGGCCACGGCGGAACTGCTATAAAATTGTGTCCTTGGTATCCGGTCTCTTCAAGGAGTTCTCGTTTAACAACGTCTAGCGGAGATTCACCCGGTTTGTCGATTAGCCCAGCCGGGGTTTCGATCACATATTTTTCTAACGGAACGCGAAAGTTTTTAACTAGTACGACTTCGCGATTCGCGGTTATGGGGAATACCAGTGCCGCTGATTTTCTTGCAATCCATTCCCATATTTGAGAATTGCCATTTTTATCCATAAACTCTGTTCCCCAGAGGTCGATGAATTTGCCTTTGAAAATAATTTCTTTTTTCTTGGTCTGTAATAGCGGCATGCCACCTTCCTTACTAGATGATTGTAATACTATCTGTTTATTTTCTACCAAATCTCATATATAGTTTCAAGCATTAGAATCAAATTGTTTAAACTATGCCGGAATTGCCCGAAGTAGAAATTACCAGACAGAAGCTGATTAATGAGAAGTTGATCGGTGCTAAAATCGCCGGCTTTTGGAGTGATTGGCCGAGAGGCGTGCAGATAGCAAAGTCGCCAAGCGCGATAAACCACGATATCAAAGGACGCAAGATTGTTGGATTGCGTCGAGTCGGCAAAGCGCTATTTTTTGATTTGGGAGGTAAGCCATTCGACAAAACTCCTCTCTACGGGGATCGAGGCTCTCGAGAGCAGGGCAAAGTCCAAAGGGTTTTGGGTTGGCATTTTCGGATGTCGGGTAGATTGCTTGTCCGCCGTAGTTTTAACGGAGGTGCAAGCGAAGGCGGAGAGGCCGGAGAGAAATCTATTCACGTGCGTGTAGCGCTTGCCGATGGGCGTGAAATCGCCTTCCGCGATCCGAGAAAGTTCGGAGTGGTGTGGTACGGCATTTCAGAAGAACTCGCACGAGATCCATACATCGGAACTCTGGGGCCAGATATGCTTTCGGTAAAATTTCCAGAATTTAAAAGGCAACTTCAAAGCAAAAACGGAATGATAAAACCCGTGTTGCTTGATCAAAAAAATGTCGCAGGGATCGGGAACATTATTGTTGATGAATCGTTATGGCACGCGCGAATTCATCCGCAGAAGCAATTGTATAAATTTTACGATCGTGAAATAATTAAAATCTTTAAAAGTTTGAAATTTGTCATTAACAGAATTTTGAAAGCCCGTGGCTCAACCATGCGCGACTGGTCGCATCCGGATGGGGAAGTTGGCGGCTACGAAAAAATCCGCTGGGTTTATGGCCGTGCAGGCGAAAACTGCCCTCGTTGCGGCAATATTATCAAGCGCATCGTCGTTGGCGGCAGAGGAACTTCGGTTTGTTTGAAATGTCAGAAATAAGTTAGTGTAAATAGTTTATCAATGTATTGACGTTCCGGGAACGTCGGATGGCAAGAAAAAAGAAGGCAACCGGTTAAGGTTGCCTTTTAAGAATGATTTCGGTTTTAATTTTTTCAAGAATGTTTTCACCTATTATTTTGATGGGCACGAAAATCAAGGCATAGAATAACATTCCAAAAAGCGCAAGAACAAAATAAAACCCGATGGGATTTGCGTTAAATAAAATGACCGGCAACGAAAAGAACAACCATACAGCCGCGACGCATGACGCGAGAACCAACAGCCATTTTACTGATGCCCATATATAGACTGTCGCAATTATTAGCGATGATAGTCTTTTTTCCATTGCAAGCTCCTTACAGAATATTAACCATCTCAATCTCTACGCAATTTAGCCTAGTTATGCGCTATTGTCAACGAATGCTAAAATAATTAAATGACCTGGCTTTGGGCGGCGCTGACCGCACAGTTTATGCTTGGGACCTCGGCGGTTTTGTTGACTCATGGCACAATTTCATATAATATAAAAACATGAAAGCGAAACACGAACAAATATACCAATATGATGTAGTTTTTGATCCGAATGGCGAAGGATATACCGTTACAGTACCGCAATTGCCCGGCTTAGTGACAGAAGGTGATAATTTGCAAGAAGCACGGGAGATGGCGCGTGACGCTATTCGTTGCCATCTTCAAGCTCTTTTAAAAGATAAAACCTCTGTTATGCCGCGTATTCGTGTTGCGCCTCGGATGGAAAGAATGAAAGTCGGTGTTTAATATTTATCATTATGCCAAAACTGCCGCGCGTTCCGGCAACATTAGTCATTCGAGCTCTCAAGCGAGCTCGTTTTTACGAATATCATCAAGTCGGCAGTCACATTCAGTTGCGTCATGTTAACAATCCGGCCTTACGAGTAACGATCCCGTTTCATAGACATGATTTAACTTTGAAAACGCTGAAGTCAATCTTAAAACAAGCTAACCTGACGGTGGATGAGTTTATAAAGTTGTTATAAGAAACAAGGCAAAATGATAAAATAATTACATGACCTGGCTTTGGGCGGCGCTGACCGCACAGTTTATGCTTGGGACCTCGGCGGTCTTTGACCGGGCGCTCTTAAAAAGGCCGCAGATTGACCCGAGTTCTTATACTTTCTGGCTCGGTATTTTCGGCCTTTTTACAATTTTCTTGGTTCCATTTGGGTTCGAGATGTTATCTGGACGAATGATTCTCGAAGCTTTCGAAAGCGGAACTTATTTTATTACCGCGATGTATTTGCTGTTTGCGGCCTTGTCGCTCGGCGAAGCATCGGTGGTTATGATGTTAGTCGGGGCTTTTACTCCGCTTTTAACATTGGTGATCGGTTATCCTTTTGGTTTTGCTGCACTTGGAAAATTGGAAGTAGCCGGTTTTGCCGCGTTAGTGCTCGGCGCCTTCTTGATGTACGGCGTAGAAGAAAAACATTCCCGCCGTTTCGTCGCTGTTCTTTCGGTGCTTGCCGCTCTTTTTTTCGCGTTATCTACCATTACTCTGAAAATAGTTTATCTGCATACGAATTTTATAAATGGATTTATCTGGACACGGTTATTCGGGGTTCTGATATGTCTTTTTTTGTTGTTGATCCCGCTCTTCCGTAAAAGTGTTTTTGATTCAGCGCATACTGCTCATTTGAAGTATAAGGTGTTTTATTTTTTAAATCGCGGATACGCGAGCATCGCCTCTTTGTTATATGCCTACGCTATATCTATTGGGAATCCGGCTCTATCCGAAGCGACCGGCAGTTTTAAGTTCGTCGTGATATTTGTCGCGGCATGGGTGTTGCTTAAAGAGCGATTTAGCGGCCGGGTTTTATGGGGCAAAATCGGCGCTATGACATTGGTCAGCGCTGGTATAATTATTCTCGTCGTATCTTCGTTGATTGCAGGTATCCCGGGTAAAAAACCTCAAATTTTCGGCGCGACCTTTGCTCCATTTTACGCCGAGAAATTCGGTTTGGATTGGCAGGAAACTTATATCGCGATGCTTGATGATCTCGGTATTCGCAAGTTAAGACTTCCGGCGTATTGGCATGAGATTGAGCCGGAAGATGATAGATTTGATTTTTCGCGTTTAGATTGGCAGATTGATGAGGCCGAAAAAAGAGGAGCAGAAATTATTTTGGCGGTTGGGTACAAATTGCCGCGCTGGCCCGAATGTCATATTCCGAATTGGGCGAGGGGTTTATCGCGCGCGGATTTTGAGCGCGAAGTTTTAGAATATATAGAAGCAACAGTTAAAAAATACAAAAACGTTGAAGCGATAAAAAGCTGGCAAATCGAAAACGAGCCGTTTTTGTCTTTTGGAGATAGCTGTCCAGGATTTTCAAGTAAGTTTTTGGATAAAGAAATCGCTTTAGTTAAATCGTTGGATGATCGGCCGGTTATGATTACTGATTCAGGCGAATTGTCAATCTGGATTCCGGCTGCGAAAAAAGCAGATATTTTCGGCTCCACCCTCTATCGCGTAATATGGAATGATCGGATCGGGTATTTTACTTATCCGATCCCGCCGGAATTTTTCCGGCTGAAGCGCGCGATTACCGAGATATTTGTCGGCAAAAAGCCAATGGTTATAATTGAACTGCAAGGTGAGAGTTGGCAGAAAAAGATGAATTACGAGATTTCTGTAGAGGAGCAATATAAATCAATGAATCCCCAAGCATTTCAGGAAGTTCTTTCATATATAGAAGGCACCGGGTTTGATACATTTTATTTGTGGGGTGTGGAATGGTGGTTTTGGTTAAAAACTACGCAGAATAAACCGGAGATGTGGGATATTGCGAAAGAGGCAATTCAAAAAATAAAATGAAATACGAGTTTCCGAAAAATTTTTATTGGGGGGCGGCGACATCTGCTCATCAGGTTGAGGGGAATAATTTTAATGATTGGTCAAGATGGGAAAAGGAAAAGGGTATCGAGGAATCCGGAATGGCTTGCGACCATTATAACCACTTTCGTGAAGATTTTGACATTGCACAGGAGCTTGGCCACAATGCCCATCGTTTTTCAATTGAGTGGTCGCGAATCGAAACCGAAGAAGGAAAATTCGAAGTGGAATCTCTAAGGCACTATGAACATGTCGTCAAAGCGCTTCGCGAGAGAAACATTGAGCCATTTGTGACTTTGTGGCATTGGACCTTGCCGAGATGGCTCGCCGATAAAGGCGGAATTGAGAATAACAAATTCCCGGAATATTTTGCGCGTTATGTTGAACATGTTGCGAAGTGGTTTGATGACACAGACGCAGGCGTCACGTTTTGGATGATTTTCAATGAGCCGGGTTATTGGTTCGGGAATGCGTTCTGGACAAAAAAGTTTCCGGCTCCAAAAACCGGAATAATCCCCGCAGTTAAGACGTATCGGAATCTTATTTCCGCGCATAAGGCGGCTTATGCTGTATTAAAAAAAAATAATCCTGCTTGTATGGTCGGCGTAGTTGAGGCTACCGGGTGGATTGCCCCCGAACCGATAAGATTAATTTTTCACGAGTTGCGAAATTTTGTTTTTCCGCGTTTGGTCAAAGGGTATTTCGATTTCTTCGGTTTGAATTATTATAGACGAGCGCACATTTTTGGCAGAAAGATAGGCGATACTTCTGAAATAGGATGGGAAATATATCCGGAAGGATTGTATAAACTTTTGAAAGACGCTTATCGGCGATTTAAAAAACCAATTATAATCACAGAAAACGGAATAGCAGATTCAACTGATGCGAAGCGAGGGAAATTTATCTCGGACCATTTGGCGCAAGTTCACGGGGCTATTGGGGATGGTGTCGATATACGTGGATATTTATATTGGTCTTTAATGGATAATTTCGAATGGGATAGCGGTTTTGGTCCGCGGTTCGGGTTGGTGGAAGTTAATTACGAGACGTTGGAGCGTAAAATTCGTCCGAGTGCTTATGAGTACGCCAAAATAGCCAAAAATAACGGTTTTTAGCGTTTTGTCCACAATACGATTTAAGCTCTTGACGGGGTTTTTGGCATCAACTATACTTTAGAAAGCATGAGGTAAGAAAACACACATTTTGAAAATCAAAGTGCGGCCGCGATTGTTTCTTTAAGGGGGCAATCGCGGCTGTATTTAGGATAGATATTTGAGAATTTAATAATGAAATAAAAAGAGTTAAATTGAACCCCGCACATTAAGATATGTGACGGGGTAAACAAAGGAAAATTTGCCCCTCAATTTTATTTGGGGTAAGTTGGTTTTCTTTTGTCCCGTTCGAGTTTTGCTCACGAGCGAAAGCGAGTGATTGCAAAACTCAGAACCCTGAGCGAAGTCGAAGGGTTCGCCTTAAATTTAAGGAATACCCTTCGACTCGCCCCTCCATTATGGTCGGGGCTCGCTCAGGGTCAAGAAAGTTCAGTCCTGATATTAATTTAAATTATTGAAGGACGAACTTTCATTGAGAGTTTGATCCTAGCTCAGGATGAACGCTGGCGGCGTGGATAAGGCATGCAAGTCAAACGGTTCTTATTTTTATGCGACTACATCAAGTGAAAATAAGAACAGTGGCAAACTGGGTAGTAATACGTAGGTTACTTACCCTTGAGACGGGTATAATCCCGCGAAAGCGGGACTAATTCCCGATAGTTCTCGTAAGAGTAAATCCCGAAAGGGGCTCAAGGAAAGGCCTGCGGGCTATCAGCTAGTTGGTAGGGTAATGGCCTACCAAGGCGATGACG
>CAYIFA010000020.1:7903-15917 GCA_964362625.1 uncultured Candidatus Saccharibacteria bacterium | reverse complement strand
TCTCATATCCCGCTACAAATCGGGCTATGAGCCAAAAGTTGGCTCTTTTTATATATAAATATTCGTTAAATCTGCATAGAAAGGCAGAAAGGACGCGGTGGTCGTGATGTCGCTAGAAAACCCAGTAATCTGGCCGAACAAACTCTTTGAAGTAGAAGAATTCTTGGTTTATCGGAACGGCAGTGGTGAAGAGTACTCTGGGCGAGTCCAAAGCATAATCGGCGATCGTTTGATCGTCCGGAAAGGGGGAAATGTTCAAGTAATTCGGAAGGATGATGTCTTTGGCCGTAGAATCGCTGTCTCATTCGGAATGGGTAGCGACGAGGAGTTCCATTTTCATGGCTTCCGGAGCGGTGTTACGCTCTGGGTTGGAGGGAAAGAATATCGAGGAAGGGTGACTGGGATCCCGAGAAGTGGTGAATGTCTAGTGGGATTTCGAGATGACTCCGGGAAGTACCGGGTTGTTGAGAGGTTTCAAGACGAGTTGGTTTTGCATCGGCGTGTGAATTCCGGCCGCGGTAATGAAAGGCGGCCGGATGACGAGGCGGACGAAACCTAAACTGTCATTCCGCAAACGCGTGATGACAAAAGGAGAGCGCAATGAACTTGATGGATCGTCTGAAGGCGGTAGTGGCGAAGGGTGCGGAGCAGCAGAAGGCGGCGATGAGCTACGCCGAAGCCTTTCGGGTTTCGTCGGATGATGTCGCCATGAGACAGGTTCGGGAGCTCGCGGTCGCGGGTGACGAGGAGGCCAAGGGCCTTCTCGCGGATATCGAATCGGCGTTGAAGGACGCCGAGGGCTCCAAGCCGGCGCAGGCGGTGAAAGCCGCGCTCGCGCTGATGACCCGGGTGGCAAACGAAGATCGGGTGCGCTTGAGCGCGGTGATTCGGGAAGGCATCGAAACCGGCGCTCTCCGCGAATGCTCGCCCGGTGAGACGCCGAACGTCAGCGTCTACGATCTCGACCTCGGTCGGGTCGTGCGCGTGACCGGGGCTCTCAATCTCTCCGAGACGAATTCGCTCGTCGAACGTCTTCGGGAGGCGGTTCGCGATCAGCGTGAGAAGCTGGTCGAAGCGCTGAAGGCAGGCGATGTCCATTTCCAGCTCGCAGCCGAAGTGGCGGTGGAGCTGCGGATGGGCAAGGTTCTCTCGTGGACGGAGATCGAAGCGAAGAAGGCCGAGGCGACCAAGGCCGAGGCCGCCGATGGAAAGAAGCATGGCGTTCCGCCGTACTTCAGGTTCACCTACCGGGTGACCTTGGATGGCGGCAAGCTAGAGCCCCGTGATTCGGCGATCATTCCTTGGGGGAAGGGGCGCGATGCCTCGTACCCAAACGAGAAGTCGTTCGAGTTCGTGTCGTTTCTTCACGCCGAGGCAAAGCGACAGCAGGAGCTCCTGCGGGAGCGTCTGCCGGAGTTCACGCTCGACGAGGCCGAGGCGGTGGAGTCGGGTAGTTTTACCGAAATCATCGCTGGAGCAGTCGGCGAAGCCGTGCTCAAGCTCGAGGTCGCTTGGAAGTATGCAGACGATCGAGAGTCTCCGATCTTCGTCAAGGTGGCTCGTGCCATCGCGACGGAGTCGGTCAAGGTCGTCAAGGCCTGGCCGGTCGAGGCGGCGCGGAGTTTGTTCCGCCGCCCCGACGGACAGCTGAAGACGACTCACGTCGTCTACAAGTTCGTCCGTGACGAGAGCAATCGAGTCACCGAGCTGTCGTTCGAAGAGGTACGCGACAACAGGTTGCGTGCCACGTTCCAGAGGCGTGTAGCAAGCGAGGCTAACATGAGCGTCGTTTCCGCGGCGCAGGCCAAGCGCGACGAGGCCGATCGTGCCGAGCGCTTGAAGTTCCGCGAGGAAATTCAGGCGGAGGGCACAATCTCGCGGGAGGAATATCTCGCGGGCAAGCCCGGGTTGCTAGCGGTCTGCAATGACCACTGGAAGCTCGGGAGGTCGGAGCAGGAGATCGATCTGGTTGACGGACTACTGAAGTCCGACGGTCAGAACGTGGTTCCGATCAAGTTGTCGAACGCCACGCGCAAGCTGGTGTTCGAGGGTGGCATGCCCATCGAGCCGCGGAACCGCTTCCAGCTACCCGGTCGGGTCCATGCCTGGATCATGACGTCTGGATCTGGGCCAGTGGTGAAGTCAGTTGGCGGCGGTGAGTCGCCTGCGGCAAAGACTTCGGCCGACGCCGGTCGCAAGCCAGCCAAGGTGACGACGATCAACGAGGCGTTCGAGAAGGCCACTGCAGGGTTGCCGCCGCGCGGCAAGTCGAAGAAGCAGATGGAGCGCGAGCGTGGCGGCGGTGGTCGTAACCGGGGTGGCATCGAACCCCAAGACGAGCTGGAGGGCTACTAACAGCCCGACAGCTCGGTAGTAAAAGCCCCCACACTAATTTCTGGAAACGGAAAATTAGTGTGGGGGTTGCTTTTTTTGTGTAATCTGTTATAATCAACCTAGAGTTATCTAATCTGGCTACCACGCTTCCGAAGCGTAAAAGAGGGAGGCAGATGAGCTCGGAAAAGCACCTGATTGTAACCCACAGACGTCCGCAGGTATCTGATTTGCTTTATATCTACCTGGTGAAGAACTTCGCGACCGAAGAAACGCATCGCGGGGTTTCAAATGGCGTGGAAATTGAGTTCATTGAAAACGACAATGTTTTGAAAGATGAAAACGGCAAATCGCTTGTGCCGTTGATCGAATCCATGGATGAAGCGGCTGATATTAGTTTCTGCGGCCGCGGCGGCGGAATGTATGACGAACACGGCAAGGATATTCTTGATTGCGAAGCCACCCTGGTTGGCAAGTCGATCGGACTTTTGCGTGAGCTTGGCCCGAATGAGCGAGCCGAATCACTCGGTCATTTATTTGAAATAAACGACGGCAAGGGGCGCAAGAAGAGATTTGCGGTCCGCGATCCCAAGATGCGCGATTTGTTCGCGGTGGTTGCCAGAGATGATATCAGAGGATCGCAGCCATATAGTCTGGGTAACATGATTGATTTGATGCACTGGCAATACCCGGACGATCCGGAAAAGGTAATGCGTTGGGCATTTCGGCTTTTTGGCTATATTCGCGCGAATGGCCCGTTTTCAAAAGAAGATAGAGAACGGGGTTTCTATCGCGGGGCGGCCAAGATACTGCTCTACGCGCTTGATTGCGTTGGCAAGTTCTCCGGCATGGAAAAAGAATATCATTCCAAGGCGAAACGGAACCTTGGAGAATGGCTAAACAAGCGTCGGGAAAATCCTCAATGGCAAGCGTTGGATATGATTGACGCATCAGCAATAATGCTCAATCAGCCTGGAGAGGATTTGTTCGATTGGCCGCTGGATGTGATTATTGCTGAAGTCGAACGCCAGCACCATTTTCATACCATAACCGCCGAAGAGGCCAAGAAGGCCGAGCTAATTGATGTGAAAATTCTGATCAAAGACGGCACAAGCGAACGAGTCGAAGATCGTAAGATCGCGATGGTTGCGTCCGATGATTTAGATGTTCATAAGTATCTTTCCGCGGTTGATCTCGGATATTACGCCGTGTGCGTAATCAAGCAGAATAGCCGCGGGCAAGTTCAGATTTTTCCCGGGAATTTTTCAAAAGAAGTTCGGCGGGGAGAGAAGATCAAGATCCAGCAATTGTCTTACAGTTTCCCGATGCCTTATGTCGCGGCTGCGGTGCGCGAAGCGGAGTATAAGGCAAAAAATAAGCCTGTCCCGTCGTGGTACGAACTTATTTCCGACCGCGGCGCGGCGGATGAAAAAACCTGGTTTTATTATTCCGGGGCCGGTTGGTTGATGAATGGGTCGCTAACTATGGCGGATGTCAGACCAACAGAAGTTTTGTTTTATGATCTCGCTGAGATAACCAGGATCGGTTTTGACGCAGATTGCGCCGGCTACAAAGC
This sequence comes from uncultured Candidatus Saccharibacteria bacterium, assembly GCA_964362625.1. Lineage (GTDB taxonomy): Bacteria > Patescibacteriota > Minisyncoccia > 1-14-0-10-42-19 > 1-14-0-10-42-19 > CAYIFA01. The sequence continues at coordinate 12,010 of CAYIFA010000020.1, read as the reverse complement.
GGCGCATCTGGAACAGTTGAAGTTGCGTTAGAAATAGTCGGCCCCGACAAAACTGTCGGGGCCGTTATTATTTTGAGGTTTTTTTATCGTAAAAACCTGCCGATGCGGATTAAGATTGCCGCGGCCGAGTCAGTCACGATAGTTTTATATACTTCGTTTTCCGGGTCATATTTTTCAAAAAAGTACACGGACGCGGTTGAAATCAAGAGGAATATAAACCAAGCTAAGGCGAAAAACTCGCCACGGCGGCGCTTAACGTTCCCGCGCCGGATTTCTATTTCTTTTACTATTAAATATATTCCGAGCGCGCCCAAGTAAGGATCGGCGAGCACCTCGACAATATATGGAAAAGCGGCTGGCGCGGATTCCTGAAAGAAAAAAGCGATAACTGCCGCGCCAATGTAGCCATAAGTAAAAATGGCCAAAAGGATATGGAGGCCGTCTACGAATTTTTCGTAGAAGTATTCGCGGACCGCGTGTTTAAACGCCGAAAAAGCGCCCAGTTCTTTGTCCTCGGTTAAGTATCGGTTTTTTAAAAACAATATTTCGGTCCACCAAGCCATGCCGGGAACCCTCACTCGTCCTACTTCGTTCCGGCCTCGCCGGAATTTAGCGGGACATGGTTTTGCGTCTCCAAACCGCATAAACCTTTGGAATTTGGAGTCAAATGAGGTCCTGGCAGGATTTGGTCTTATGGATATTCAGTAGGTATTAAGGAGCTTTCCAGAATTTATCCCCAACATTTTAACAAAAACGCCACACTTTTAATGGTGTGGGTTGTCAAAGATGCTTGACAGATTTTTCTGATTACGAAATTTTCTTGCGTTCTTTCAAGAATATGCTTTATTTATCAGCATTTTTCAGGGTCTAATTCAATTATAGCATGACTAAAGCGAAACGTCATGTTTCTTTAAAGTTTCGCTTATGTCAAAAGAAGTTAAAATCAGCACTTCATCTTGTTCTTCGGGATTTTTATCGCCAGATTCGCCGTGAGTGATGATGCCGATTAGGTTACCGTTATAAAATGCCGGAGCGCCGGAAAAGCCGCCGCGAAAGTATGGGCTATAAATTCCAAGCGGAGATTCTTTGTAAAAAAGATCACGGTATTCTTTTAACAAGCGCGTGGCCATATAACGCAGGCCGCATGGCGTTAACTCTCCGGAACAACTTGAGCCTTCAAGCGACGCAAGCGTTTGGTACCCGCCGTCCCAGCGTTCAAGTGTTTGCGGGGTAGACACAATTTTGCCTGGATAACCGACTGCGATTATCTTGTCGTCCTTTTCAAATCCAATCAGATGCGGCTCGAGTTTATGATAGCTAGGCCGAAGTCCGGCGGCTTTTAAAATTATGAAATCCAAATCGTTCGCTTGATTGTACTCTTTGCTTGTCGGCTCAAAAATAATGGAGACATTTTTGAATTCCGGATCATTCGGGGAATCATTGGGGTTGGTAGGATGTATGGGTGTTTGATCGCGAGTGGTTTGGGCAGCAGCGCAGTCAGTACGAATCCACTTTCGATCCGACAGATCATTTTTTTCTTTTTCGAATTCGAAAAGATGTTTTACTGAAAGAATGTATCCGGCTTCGGATATTATGATTCCAGAGCCCAGGCTAAATCGCTCTTCCCCCCATGGCTGATTAGAAGTTTTAAAGTATTGGTTTTCAAAGCGGCAGCGTACCAGAACGATCGCCTCGATATCTATTTGCGATGTTGTGACGGAATTTGAAGATGTGATGCGCGGGTCAGGCGGTTTTTTTGCAGGGAGTTCGGGTTCGGGAATGCTTGCCGGAGGCGCATCGATTGATTGCGGTTTTGTTGTTGTGACGGGTGGAGCGATAATTTCTGATTCTAATATCGGCGGCTCTATCTTAACAATCGGCGGCATTTCACTCGCGCTAGAATCGGCATCCCGGGTTTTTAATGGCTCCGGCGATATTGTTTTTGTTTGTGAATCGGTGGTGATAAAGCGCGCGACTAAAACCGCGGCGACTACCGCCGCAATCGCTAGTAAAAGAAAATAAGCAATAACCCCCCGCTTTCGCATAATTTTATTATAATTTATAATGAGATTTATGAAATCCGAATCGTTTGCGGCGAAGAAAAAACGGGCGGAGAAAATTTACAGGATTCTCCATAAGAATTACCCCGGCGGGAGGTCGGCGTTAAAGTGGCAAACGCCGGTTCAGATGCTGGTAGCGACCGTGCTTTCGGCGCAGACTACTGATAAAAGTGTAAATAGGGTAACACAGGAGCACAGGCTTTTTAAAAAATACAAGACCGCCGATGATTTTACGCGAGCCAATCTAAAAACTTTTGAACAAGAAATAAGGTCGCTCGGTTTTTATCATAACAAAGCAAAAAATATAATTGCCGCCTGCAAGATGCTCCGTGACGAATACGGCGGCAAAATTCCGGTAGATATAAATGAATTAATAAAACTTCCCGGAGTGGCGCGCAAAACCGCGAATATTGTTTTAAATCACGTTTACAATATCGCGGAAGGCATCGCGGTTGATACGCATGTTGCGCAAGTTGCTATCAGGTGCGGATTGTCTTCCGAAAAAGATCGCAATCGAGCTAAGCTCGATCCAAACAAAATCGAAATAGATTTGATGGCGCTTTATCCCAAAAAATATTGGCGCTTTGTCAATTATGCTATGGTAGATTATAACCGCGATATTCATTCGGCGGAATTTAAACGTAGCGGTAGGAAGGATCCGTTAGTTGGTTTTTGTCCTTCACTGAAATAAAAAATTATGCGCCGGCATCGATTTTATATTGAAAAACAATTGACCGAAGGGGCATTGCTTAAATGCCCGAAAGATCTTGCGCATCAGCTGGTTAACGTTTTGCGTTCAAAGCCGGGCGAAGAAGTTATTTTATTTGACGGTTCCGGTTATGATTTTCGCAGCCGGATTGAAAATATAAACCGTAAGGACTGCGCTTTGCGCATTATCGATTCGTTTATTCCGAATCGCGAACCAAAACGCAAATTGATTTTGTTTCAGCCGTTGATTAAAAAAGAAAAGTTCGAATGGGTTCTGCAAAAAGGGACTGAGGTCGGCGTTTCTGAATTCGTTCCGGTGCTGGCCGATCATTCGATAAAAAGGGGCTTTGATCAGGCTCGTTCGCAAAAGATAGTTCGGGAGGCGGCCGAACAATCCGGTCGCGCCTATATTCCACAAGTTCGCGACCCAATGGTTTTTGAGCGGGCGATTGACTATACCTTAAACCGCGGCTATCAGGCGTTTTTCGCCTCATTTGAGGCGCGTCCGGAAGAGCGATTCGCAACTTATCCCTCCAAGCCGCAAGTGGCATTGTTTATAGGTCCTGAAGGCGGCTGGACTTCTTCGGAGATCGATAAAGCCCATAAAGCCGGGTACCTCGCAATTTCATTGGGCAAGCTAACCCTTAGATCCGAAACCGCGTCAATTGTGGCGGCTTATCAGTTGTTGCATTAAAGATGGACGAAAATGAAAGCCCCTCCTTCGCTAAAGCTTCGGAGGGCAAAGCAGCAATCATAATTTTTTCAACCGCATACTTACCGTTCGTCGGCGGGGCAGAGTTGGCGATAAAAGAAATTACCGATCGTATCAAAGATTACGATTTTTTTCTTATTACCGCTCGCATGAAAAAGAATCTTCCGAAGCGCGAGCGGATCGGTAATGTAGAAGTTTTCCGCGTAGGTTTCGGTTATTCGTTTTTAGATAAACTGCTCTCGCCGTTTTGGGGGGCACTGGTTGCAAGGAATCTCGCAGAAAAGCATGATGTCAAACTTTTCTGGAGTATGATGGTCACTTTTACCAGCGGCGCGCCGTTCGTATTAAGTTTACTACATAGGTTGAACCTTTGGGGTGAGGAGAATGGTATCCCGATTTTGCTTACGTTACAGGAAGGTGATTCGGAGAGTCATTTAAAGTTTTCTAATCTCGGACTGACTGGGGTATCGTGGTTTTTTGCGGTTAGGATGGCGGATAGGATACAGGCGATTAGTTCATATTTGAGGGATTATGCGGTGAGCATGGGCGCGAGATGCGAGATTGATGTGGTGCCGAACGGAGTTGATTTAGCAAAATTCAAAAATCAAAATTCAAAAATCAAAATTA
>CAYIFA010000020.1:2026-7803 GCA_964362625.1 uncultured Candidatus Saccharibacteria bacterium | reverse complement strand
ACAAATCAAAATTCAAAAATAGTTATTACCGTGTCGAGATTGGTACGCAAGAACGGCATGGACATTTTGGTTAGGGCAATAGCCGAGGTTAAGAAAATAATCCCGGACGTGAAATTATGGATTTTGGGCGGAGGAGCGGAAGAAAATTATTTAAAAAAATTAGCCCAAGATTTTAAAATAATCGGCAACGTCGAATTTTTAGGCGAGGTCCCAAATGACCGAATTTCCGAATATTTGGTTAAAGCCGATATATTTGTACGGCCGTCCAGATCCGAAGGGCTGGGCACGGCGTTTTTAGAAGCAATGGCCGCCGGCCTGCCGGTTATAGGTACTCCGGTTGGCGGCATTCCGGATTTTCTTAAAGACGGCGAAAATGGCTTATTTTCAAGGCCGGAAGATGCCAAGGATTTGTCCGAAAAAATTGTAAAATTGATTAATAATGCGCCGTTTCGCGAGAAAATCGCCAAGCATGGGCAACAATTTGTTTTACGGGACTATTCTTGGGATAATATCGCGGCGCGAATGAAAGCCGTATTTCATAAAGTCGAGTTGTAAATTTTTTGGTGAGCAGGTAGAGTATAATATTATGGGCAACCTTAAGGGCGTTATACTAGCCGGAGGAAAGGGATTACGTCTTCATCCGCTCACCAAAGTTACTAACAAGCATCTTTTGCCGGTTGGCCGAGAACCGATGATTTTTAATCCAGCGAAAAAACTTGTCGAAGCGGGAATCTCGAACATTCTAATTGTGACTAGCACCGAACATATGGGCGGCATGATGAATCTGCTGGGGAGCGGTAAAGAATTTGGATGCCAATTTACATATAAAGTTCAAGATGAAGCCGGCGGCATTGCCCACGCTTTGGCGTTGGCCGAAGATTTTGTTGGGGATGATAAGGTTGTCGTAATTTTAGGCGACAATATAACCCCGGGTTCAATAAAGCCTTATGTTGAGAAATTTTGCAAACAGCAAAAAGGGGCGATGGTGCTGGTTAAGAAAGTTGACGATCCCGAGCGGTTCGGCATCGCGGTTATGGACGAACAGCACATCGTGGCGATAGAAGAAAAACCGAAAAATCCCAGATCAAATTTCGCGGTCATCGGATATTATATGTACGACCCTAGCGTTTTTAGTATTATCAAGCGGCTGGAACCGTCCGATCGCGGTGAATATGAAATCACCGATGTTAATAACGAGTATATTAAGCGAGGCGAACTAATGTTTGAGGTTCTTGAGGGCGATTGGACGGATGCCGGAACTTTTGAGTCGCTCGCTTACGCTAATCAGATGATGCTCGGCGATCAAGGTCGTTCTTCCGCCAAGCTGGTAAGTCATGAACGGATTCTTGTATCGCAAAAGCAAGTTTCCGATATGATTAAGGAACATCAGGCCAAGATTGACGAGTTAACGAAATATATCGATAATGATCGACCACGATAAAGTTCAATATTCGGTTGTGGTTCCGGTCTATAACAGTGAAGGGTCGTTGAAATTGCTGCACGAGCGGCTCGCCAAGGTATTTTCTTCAATCGGAGTTTCTTGGGAACTTGTTTTGGTGAATGACTGCAGTAAAGACAGCAGCTGGGACATTTGTAAAGAATTAGCCGATAACGATCAGAGGGTTGTTGCGGTAAACCTGGCTAATAATTTCGGACAGCACAATGCCATCATGTGCGGCCTCTCTGTGGCTAGGGGCGAGTCAGTAATTACCATGGATGACGATCTGCAGCACCCGCCTGAGGAAGTTGTGAAACTTATAATGACTGCCGAAGACGGCGGCTTTTTGGTTGTTTACGGGCAGTATCAATCAAGGAAGTACGGCTGGTTCAAGAATCTGTGTTCGGTCGCGCTTAATAGATTGATTTCCCGGATAACCGCGCGTGGCTACATCGCGACTTCTTTCCGGATTATTAAAAAGCCGGTAGCGGAAAAAATTATAAGCTTCCGGCATCACAATGTCGTGATCGATGTTTTGCTGAAAGACGCGATCAGCCGTCGGAATATCGGGCACGTACTTGTTGAACATCATCCGCGGCAAATTGGCCGTTCGAGCTATACCTATGCCAAGATGTTCGCTTACGCCCTCGACATGATTTTTAACTATACTCTTTGGCCGCTCCGTCTGGCTACTCTTCTGGGGCTTGCTTCAATAATTGTAAGCATTCTGCTCGGCGTCTATTTTCTCGCGGAATATTTTATTTTTGGGGCTCCTGCCCGCGGATTCGCCGCTCTCGCGATTATGATCACGTTTTTTTTCGGGACGTCATTTTTTATTTTGGGGATAATCGGAGAATATGTCGGCAGGATGTTTTTTAATTTAAATCAAAAGCCGCAATATTTTGTAAAAGAAGTTTATAAAGCAACCGGTGATTAATCGTTCACGCTCTATGACCAAAAAAGAATTATTGGATTTTATCGAGGATCGTGGTCTCGGCATTACTCAAGAAGTCGAAGACGCCGCGAGTCAGCTTCTGGAAACCCTGGAAGCGGAAGGTTCGTCGGATATCACCGAGCCTCTGCGTTGGCTTGAAGAAAAAAGAAGGAGCTATAAGGTTAAAGTAGAAGAAATCCCGGTTCGTGACGTAGAGAGATGGCGCGTTGATGCCGAAACCGGAGTTATTTCTCATGAGTCGGGGAAATTCTTTTCTATCATCGGAGGGAGGGTTGAGGGCGCTATGGGCCGAGAGGTAACTTCTTGGTCACAGCCAATGATGAAGCAAGCCGAATGCGGGATATTAGGAATACTCTGTCAAAGGAAAGACGGCATGATGCGTTATTTGTTTTACGCAAAATACGAACCCGGTACCATCGCGAGTCTGCAGTTTTCTCCGACATTGCAGGCAACCGAGAGCAATTTAAGCAGGGCGCATGGCGGCAAAAAACCTCTTTTCGCCGAATATTTTGAGGATGGCGGTAAAGGAAAAGTCTTGGTTAATGTTGTAGAAGTGGAAGATCCCGGACGCTTTTATCACAAAACCAATCGTTGTATGATTGTTGAAATTTTGGAGGATGAAGAAATGAACATACCCGAAGATTATATTTGGTTAACGCTTCCGCAGGTGAAGAAATTTCTAAAAATGGATAATGTTGTTAATGCTCTGGCTCGGTGTGTATTGGGCAGCAGATAGCACGCTTACACCCAAATGCTTGACAAATAATAACTTATTTGTTAATTTTTGTTTGGACATCGGAGGGCCATCCATGGAGATGCTTAGCCGATGTTCGTACTTTGACATCTTAACTGTTAGCGAATAGCGCTGAGAGAGGAGGAGATTGTAATTCTTGAGGTCGTTCTGGTTTAACATCAGCACATAAGGAGAAAGGGAATGGCTGAACAAAACAAGGACCTAGTTTTAGCTCCGGGTGAGTTCGCCTATGTCCTGGATATTACCAAGGGCGTGGTGATCACTGTCGTGGGGCCAAGCACCTATACTTTTACCGGAAGCCAGTACGCGGTGGCCTGGGACTCGGAGAAGCGCCAGTTTACGCAGTCCGCGGATCCTACGCGCGCCAAGCAATCATTCGTTAGTGCGCCGCAAGGTTCTTATGTGGTGCTTGAAGCGCCGGCGGAGCACGAGCAGAAGGCTCATCCGCAAGAAGGCACCAGTAGTCCGTCAGCGCCGGATCTCAAGTTTGGCCGGCGAGTAAATGTTGCCGGACCAGCGCATTTCGCGCTCTGGCCTCGTCAGACCGCTCGTGTTATCCCGGGCCACCAGCTTAAGTCAAATCAGTATCTCGTCGCGCGAGTCTATGATGACGAAGCGGCAAGAGAAAGCTGGGGAACCGCGGTAGTCCGGACGCAGACCGAGCAGGCGGGCGACCAGTCAGGTGCCGGCAATCAAACGCCGGCAAGCCACGGCATTGTTCGTCCCGAGAATCTGACCATGGGGCAGCTTCTTATTGTTAAGGGCACGGAAGTTTCATTTTATATTCCTCCTACCGGCATTGAAGTTCTTCCGGATAAGGAAAGTGTATTTGTCCGAAATGCCGTTACCTTGGAACGTTTAGATTATTGTATCCTACTGGATGAAGACGGCAATAAGCGCTTTGTTCAGGGTCCGGCTGTGGTTTTTCCTGAGCCGACCGAAGTATTCGTGGATATTAGCGGTGAAGTTAAGTTCCGCCAAATCGAGCTCAATCCCATTTCAGGGATATATGTTAAGGTAATTGCCGATTACGCAGATCCAACTGGCATGCGCGTGTATAAAGCTGGTGACGAACTTTTCATCACCGGCAAAGAGCAGGCCATTTACTGTCCTCGGCCGGAGCACTCGATTATTGAATATGATGGCCGTAAAGTTCATCATGCAATTGCCTTGCCGGAAGGCGAAGGCCGCTATGTCCTTAATCGTTTAACCGGAGATATTGATTTAGTTGTTGGTCCGAAAATGCTTCTCCCGGACCCTAGGAACCAGGTGGTTGTGCGGCGAGTGCTTAGCCAAAAGGCAGTCAAGCTTGCTTACCCCCTCAATGACCAGGCGTTAAAAGTTAATGCCGAGCTTGAGGCGATCAGTCGGGAACTTCCGGCTGGCGCGCATTTTACCCAAGAAGCGGCTGATCGGGTTCTAATGCGTTCGGCTACAGCGAAGGCCGCCGCTGATTTTGCTTCCGAATCATTTAAGCGAGGTACCACCTATACGCCTCCGCGGACTATCACACTTGACACCAAATATGATGGCGCGGTTCGTGTTGACGTTTGGACCGGGTACGCGGTTCTCGTGACTGATAGCACCGGCAACCGTCGGGTTGTAGTCGGTCCCAGGACAATTCTTTTGGAATACGACGAGAATCTGGCCTCTATGGAACTCTCTACCGAAACGCCCAAGACTGATGTCAAGACCGTGCAGACGGTTTATCTCCGGGTTCTCAACAATAGAGTTTCCGACAAGGTAACGGTGGAAACGAGTGATCTCTGCCAGGTGTCTCTCACGCTATCCTATCGGGTCAATTTCGAAGGCGATGATCATGAACGCTGGTTCGCGGTTGAGAATTATGTCAAGTTCTTGACCGAGCATCTGCGCTCGCTTATCCGCAACATCGCCAGACAGCACGGCGTTGAAACGTTTTACAAGGACGCGATCAACATTGTGCGTGACGCAATCCTTGGCGTTCAGCAGGATGGCCGGCGTACCGGGCGTTCATTTGGCGAAAACGGAATGCGGGTTTATGATGTAGAGGTTCTTGATGTTAAGATCGAGAATAGCGAAATCGCGAAACTCCTGGTGGATGCCCAGCATAGCACTTTCAAGGCAACGTTAATGGTTGCGGCCGCTGAGCGTGAACTTGTTAACATCAAGCGAACCGAAGAAGCCAAGCGCGGAGTTGTACAAGAAAGAGCGGTTACTTCCGCCCTAGAAAAAAAACTGGAAAAGAATAACGTATTGAATACTCTTACGGTGAATCTCGCAGCGATTGAAGCGGAGGCGAAGAAACTCGCGGAGAAGAATAAAGCGATATTGGAACAGCAGGTAGCATTGAATGACATCAAGAAATCCGAATTGGCCAGAGAGAAGCTGGCGAGCGACCAGCAGATCGAGGAAGCCCGCAAGAAAATCGAGCAGGAATTGTTTGATCTCAAGGGCCAGACCGATGAGTACGTGCGCCGTGTCGGAGCGGTTTCGGGCGATCTGATCGCCGCGCTGCAAGCGTTTGGCGACAAGGATCTTATTGAGAAGGCTTCCAGGGCCATGGCGCCGCTCGCGATCATCGGCGGGACGAGCATAGTTGATGCGCTAAACAAGCTTCTTGAGAACACGCCGTTAAAGGATGTTCTCGG
>CAYIFA010000020.1:0-1926 GCA_964362625.1 uncultured Candidatus Saccharibacteria bacterium | reverse complement strand
GGAAGGCGCGTTGCGGGGTTAAGCCAAGCTATTTTTTAGCAAATAAGAGGGCCTGTCGTTTTTACGACAGGCCATTTTTATTTTTAGCGGCAGACCAAAAATTTGACAAAGATCAAAAGATTGTTTATTTGTATTATCAGCAGTCAGAAGTTGGAAGACCGGGAGAGGGGCCAGAATGTTAATTTGCGTATGTTGTCCGGATCCTCGTATAACATGCGGGCAGGAAAACGCCATCGAAATCCCCGATGATTGCCTTGAGGATTTTACCATGTATGATGCCGAAGAGGGGGCGCTCAATGTTTCTGGCAAAGATCTTGAAAAGCGCGGTTTGGTTTATTTAAACGATTTTTGGCATACCCCGAATTTAGAACGAATAAGCGGGGTATATATTCTTTCGTAAAATAGATTTCGATAATTTAGAGAGAGCTGGTTCTGGCCGGCTCTTTTAGTTTTTAAAGTAGGGTCTCGCTGATTTTTATATCCTTGATAACATTATCCCAATGGATGAGATTTTTATACCACTCCACAGTTTTGGTAGTTGGTCCATCTGATACTTTCCCTTCTTTCAAGGCAGTAAAAATTTCCTTAGCGCTTTCTTCCGGGGTATGTAAAGTTTTAAAATTTAATTTCTTCCCTATTTTTTCAAAGCTGACCTTATAAGAGCGATGATCCGGATCGCCGTACCAGTCTTCGACGTACGGAATGCCTACTGCGCTCGACAGCCGTTCGGCTAGTGGGCGTATTTGCAAATTTTGTTCATTGGAACCGACATTGAAAATTTCATGGTTAACTATTGAAGCATCTGTTCCTAACACGGTTATGAATGCGCGGCAGGTGTCGCGCACGTGGATCATCGGGCGCCATTGGGTGCCATCGCGCATAATTTTAATGCTGCCTTGTTTAAATAACGAAAGCGTCATGCCGTTGATGGCCAGATCAAAGCGCATCCGCCGGCTAAGGCCATATACGGTTGCCTGGCGAAGAGCGGTTACAGTAAAATTATTTGACGCGTTTACGAGAACCGATTCTTCGGCCAGCTGATTGGCCGAAGCATATGTTGTGAGGGGATTTATGGCGCTCGTTTCATCAACTACGCCGTCTTGAAATCCATAGATGCTACACGAAGACGCTAATATATAGCGTTGGACACCGGCCGCCTTAGCTAAGCGGCAGATTCTGGCGCGGCCTTCGTGGTTAATTGCGAGTGTCTTTTGCGGGTCAAGCTCTCCGGCCGGGTCGTTGCTTATTGACGCCAAATCGCATATCGCGTCCACATTCTGCATTATCTGTCCGTCAACCCACCTGATATCGTCTTTAACCACGCGTAAGCGCGGATTGGAGCGGAGATCGGCGATGGTGTCACCGAAAAAAAAGCGATCTAGTATAATCACCTCGTATCCCTGTTCCAACAGCATCTCGGCTAGCGTTGAACCGATATAGCCAGCGCCGCCGGTTATCAGTATTCTGTTTTTTAGTTCATGGGCCATTATTTATTTCTGATTATATGCCGGCAATTTTTACTTTCCTACCTTCTTTGGCGGAGATCCGGATAGCTTCCATAGCCTTGGACTGGTTCATGATATTTGAATAAATTTTATTTATTTTGCCGGCTTTTTTGTTCAGAATTGTATCGCAAAAGTCTTTAAAAATCAGCTCAAAGTGATTCGCGGCGGGCGCGTCAATTTCGGTTATGGTTTCCGATAAGTTTTGGTTGGTGATTAATTTTATAACCGGTTTCATGTCGGGCGGTATCGAGTAGGCCCTTCCGACATTGATCAATCCCTTGCTGCCCCAAACCGAATAATTGTTTTGGTATACCGCATCAAAGCTGAAAGATAAATGGGCCGCCGTTTTATTCGGAAATTCAAGAGTTGCTACTCCTTTTATGTCTACTTTTTCTTCATCGTAGAAAAGCGCGGCGGTTAC
>CAYIFA010000019.1:15122-16205 GCA_964362625.1 uncultured Candidatus Saccharibacteria bacterium | reverse complement strand
TAGACGTGGTGGTCGGCGGAGTTCAGAAAGGACTGATGACGCCGCCCGCGCTATCTTTTGTTGCGTTTAACGAATACGCTAAACAAGCCTATCGCAGATCAACTATGCCGCGGTTTTACTTTGATGTAGGAAAATACATTGAAGCCGCCAAAAATGGTCAAACGCCATTTACACCGGCGATTCCGCAATTACGGGCCCTGAAAGAGGCAATTACATTGCTATATAGAGAGGGAATTGATGTTTATGATCGGCACCGCCGAATGGCCGGTTATGTCCGAGAGCGCGTAACAGACCTAGATTTAGAAATTGTTGCCAAAGAGTATTTTTCCGACGGCGTAACCGCTATAAAAGTTCCGGAGGGCATTAAGGCCGAGGATATAATCAGAAATATGCGTGAAGGATATGGCATTGAAATCGCCGGCGGCGCGGGCGAACTTGCCGGGGAAACCATTAGAATCGGCCACATGGGCTATCTTGAGACTTCGGAGATAACCGTCACGTTTGAAGCCTTGCGGAGAACATTGGGTAAATTGCGAAACTCTCAAAAAACCATTGAAAAATAAGGATTTTAGCGATATTTTGTCTGAAAACATTGACAAATTCGGTTTTTTGATATATAATTGAGCAAGAATCAGCAGTTTGGCAATAACTGTACGAAGGAGGAGATTGATGCAAATTTCGAAGCAGCTTCGGAACAACGCTCTTTCCCAGGCCACCTTCCAGCAAGAGTATCGTTGCGGAGGTTGCGGGCGGTTGGGGTGTTCGTACCCCACCACGGTCACCCAGCGAGGGGTGGCCCACACGAAGTACACGAGACTTCGGAAGAAGTCCCGGGCGCGCCATCACGGCACGACGCCGGGACAGTCGAAGAAGAAGTCGAAGTAGCATAGGGGGGTCGGTTAACAGCCGACCCCTTTACTTTTTAAATAAAACCAACGACCACGTTTGACTTTTCGTATAGATTTATTAATATAATGAATATGACCCAAGTTACATTAGAAAAAACTCACGATTTCCTTATTTTAAAAATACCGCTCAAATCAATTGACGACGGCAAGGCCGATTTGTCAGAAAGAGATCGGG
>CAYIFA010000019.1:0-15022 GCA_964362625.1 uncultured Candidatus Saccharibacteria bacterium | reverse complement strand
TTTTATAACCTGATGATGTTTCCGTATCCGTCAGCTGAAGGATTGCATGTCGGGAATATGTACGCGTTTGTCGGTTCGGATATTTACGGAAGATTCAAACGGATGCAGGGGTATAGTGTTTTTGAGCCAGTCGGCTTAGATGGTTTCGGCATCCACTCTGAAAATTACGCGATAAAAATCGGCAGGCACCCGGTGGCGCAGGCCAAAATCTCTGAGAAAAATTTTTATAATCAGCTGGCCACGATTGGCAATGGTTTTGCCTGGGATGAAAAGCTAGAGACTTACGATCCCAAATACTACAAATGGACTCAGTGGATTTTTATTCAGATGTTCAGGCATGGGCTGGCTTATCGCAAAAAGGCCGAAGTAAATTGGTGTCCATCATGCAAGACTGTTTTAGCGGACGAGCAGGTGGTATCTGGAGAGTGCGAACGCTGTGGGGCAAAAGTAATCAAAAAAGAATTGGAGCAGTGGTTTTTTAAAATTACTGAATATGCCGAGCATTTGCTGAATAACTTAGATAGAATAGACTGGTCAGAGCGCGTAAAAACTGCGCAGAGAAATTGGATTGGGAAAAGTGAAGGGTTGCTTTTCGAGGCTCCGGTTAAAGGTACTGATATGGAAATAGAAACGTTTTCCGCCCACTTCGAGGCTTTTCGAGCCGATACATTTATTGTTATCGCTCCGGACCATCCGCTGTTGGAAAAGTTATTAGAAGGAGTCCCGAATAAGAAAGAAATTTCCGAGTTTGCGGATAAGCTTGTTAAGGAACGCGTTTCTGCTGACTATGATGATAAATTGCCAAAAGGAGTTTTTACAGGGCGTTACATTATTGACCCGGTTGGGAATGGCGATTTACCTATTTGGGTTGCAAATTATGCCCTGAAAGAATACGGAACCGGCATTATTAAATGTTCGGCTCACGACGAGCGAGATTTCGCTTTTGCCAAGAAATACGACATTAGATTAAAGCCAGTCTTATTTCCAGATGACCAAGAAAGGCGTAGACGAATCCTGAATTTAGAAGAATGTTACACAGACATGATTAATGGATGTCTGAGCGAACCCGCTGAATTTAATGGTAAAAAAGCTGGCGATGTGCGTGCTGAGATAGTTAAATATGTTATTAATAAGAAATTAGCTAAACCCGTTATACAGTATAAATTGCGCGATTGGCTGATTTCTCGCCAACGCTATTGGGGACCGCCGATTCCGATGATCTATTGCGAAAAGTGTAAATGGCAGCCGGTTCCGGAAAAAGATTTGCCGGTTAAGCTGCCAAACATTAAAGATTTTCGTCCGACCGGAACAGACAAATCGCCTCTTGCAACAGTTGGAATATTTTATAAAGCAAGGTGCCCAAAATGCAAATCTTGGGCGCGGCGTGAAACCGATGTCTCGGATACCTTTCTCGATTCTGCCTGGTATTATCTGCGGTATCCATCTGTGAGGGATTCGAAAAATCCATGGGATAAAGAAATCACCAAAAAATGGTTGCCGGTTAATATGTATATCGGCGGAGCCGAGCATTCAGTTTTGCATTTGCTATATAGCCGCTTTTTAGCTATGACGTTTAAGGATTGGGGTTTGGTCAATTTTGAAGAGCCGTTTACAAAATTCCGTGCGCACGGCCTCTTGATAAAAGACGGAGCAAAAATGTCAAAATCAAAGGGAAACGTAGTAAATCCGGACGAATACATCAGAGCTTACGGCGCGGATGCCCTTCGCATGTATTTGATGTTTTTAGGTCCATTTGAGCAGGGTGGGGATTTTAGAGATGATGGTGTTCGCGGGGTCACCAGATTTTTAGAGCGGGTGTGGCGCTTCACACAAGATTTGGATTTCGAAAATTCGAAATCCGAAGCACGAAATCCGAAATGGTTCGGTGCGCTCACCATCCTGAGCAATGCCGAAGGACAAATTCTAATCCCGCAATCTAAAATTCAAAAAATAGTTCATAAAACCATTAAAAAAGTTACAGACGATATTGAGAATTTGCAATACAATACCGCGATATCGGCGTTGATGATTTTATTAAATGAATTTGAAGAAAATAGAAAATCCATAAACAAGAATCATCTAGAAATATTTTTAAAATTGCTTGCCCCTTTCGCACCTTTTTTGGTTGAAGAGCTGTGGCAAAAACATTTCGGCGAGAAGCGGTTCGGATCAATCCATCTGGAAAAGTGGCCGAAGTACGATCCCAAACTAGTAAAAGAAGATACATTCACATTGATCGTCCAAATAAACGGTAAAGTTCGCGATAAATTTGAGGCAGATATCGGCATCCAGAAAGATAGGGTCGAACAATTGACACTAAACCGCGAAAAGGTTAAGAATATACTTGGAAACCAAAATCCGAAAAAGGTGATATTCGTGCCTGATCGGCTGATAAATTTTGTAACGTAGAGAGGGGGTTGGAATGGGGGTTTGGTATTCGCTAGCCGGGCTGCTTATCGGGGGTCTTTTAGGGTTTTTGACGACCATATTATTTAGACTGTGTTAATAAGATGACTCTCCCGGACGCCTTATCCTGGTCGCGGGTTTGGGCCGCAGTTCTTTTTCCGGTCGTATTTTATCTTACTCAGTTTTTCTGTTTTGACTGCCAATATCGTTTTATTGTGTTGCTGCTCAGGGCGATTTTGGTTGTCGCGGCGTTTTTAACCGATTGGCTTGATGGGTACATAGCCCGCGTTAGGAATATTCAATCGGAGTATGGTGCGTGGCTAGATCAGTTTTCGGATAAGATTTTAGTCACATCATTGTCCATCTATTTTTGGCTTTTTGAGCCGGTTTTATGGTGGCCGCTTGTTCTGCTGTTATTATTCCGTGAATGGGGCATCGTGTGCCTTCGCGCCAAAAATACTATACCAGTTCAGCGGCTTGGTAAATATAAACTTCTAACTCAAGCCATGGCATTTACCATGCTTGCCGCGGGGTTTTCATTCGCGGGAATATTAGCGTATTTAGCTGCCATAGTTCTGGCATATTGGTCGGCATATTACTATGTCAGGAAAGCATTCGTAAAAACCACATGAAATATATATGACCGTACGAGTAAGTCGTGCGGTTTTATTATGATGTCAGTTATCCACAAATTGTGTAGAAATTTATTTGACAAAAATATGCTATAAAATACCATAAAAATATGGTCTATAATATAAATTCTCTGCTTAAGAGTATAGATTTATCTGACAAAGAGATAGCGACATATATGGCACTTTTGCCTTTGGGGCACGCTACGGTCAGAATTTTGGCGGCGCGTACCGGCATAAATCGCGGCACGGTGCACGACATTTTAGAGGGCCTCGCGAAAAAGGGTTTTGTGGTTTCAGAGGCGCGGGGCACTAAGCACCGATTTATCGTTGCCTCGCCGGATCGCATAATTTCGGCATTGGAGGAAAGAGAGAGGAAAATATTCGAGCAGAAGCTAAAAATAAAGGGCGCCTTGCCGCAGTTAATGTCGTTGTACGCCAAGCAAGGCGGCCGGCCGCATGTAGAATATTACGATTCCGATGAAGGCGTGAAAAGCATATTGGAAGATATTTTAGCGACCGTGGGTAATTTGGACGAGAAAGAATATCTTGTTTATTCCTCCAAGTCGATTCGGGGCTATCTCTATAAATTATTCCCCAATTTCACCAAAGAAAAAATAAAGAGAAAAATTAAAACTAAAGTCATCGCACTCGGTGAAGGCGGGGATCCGATTAATTTACAGATGGCCCAACGTAAATGGTTGCCGGACGATGCCCCGGCTTACATTCTTATCTACGGGCCGAAAATAGCGCTGATCTCGGTTGCCCAGGATAATACGCCATTCGGCGTTCTGATCCGCGATGAAAAAATCGCGCTAACTCAGCAGATTTTATTTAACAATCTTTGGTCAAAAATCTAGCATGTGCGGCATTGTTGGTTACATCGGCAAAAAAGACGCGCTTAAGGTAGTGCTTGGCGGCTTGAAGCGGTTGGAGTATCGCGGCTACGACTCGGCCGGTGTCGCTTTTTTTGACGATGTCTCAAAGAGCATTCAAATTATCAAACGCCAAGGGAGAATTTCCGTTTTAGAGAGCGCGCTTAGTCGGAAAAAATCAGCGTATATCGCTACTACTATCGGACATACCCGTTGGGCGACCCATGGTTCGCCAAGCGACATTAACGCTCATCCTCACTTTGACTGCCGCAAGGAAATTGCGATAGCGCACAACGGTATAATCGAGAACCATGGAATTATTCGCGATGCTCTTTTGCGTGAGGGCCATAAGTTTTCTTCGGCAACCGATACCGAGGTAATCTCCCATTTAATTGAGCGTTCGTTAAAGCAGGGAGCGCGTTCATTTGAAGATGCTTTTCGCGAGGCGATCCGTCATCTCGAGGGCACTTTTGGCATCGTCGCCGTGTCGAACAAATTCCCGAACTTAATGCTCGCTAGCCGCAGGGGCTCGCCGTTGCTGTTGGGCATTGGGAAAAACGAATACCTGGTGGCGTCTGACGCGAGCGCGGTGCGTGAATATACCAAGAGAGTGATATATCTTGACGACAATGAAATTGTTTCGATAACGCCGCAGAGTTATCGCATCTTTGATTTGTCAAACCATAACCGCCAAAAAACGCCATCGATCATTGAGTGGTCGGCAACCGATGTTGAGAAGAGCGGGTATCCTCATTTTATGGCCAAGGAAATTCATGAAATTCCGCAAGTCGTTGAAAATGCTATCCGCGGCCGAGTGATCGCAAAAAAAGGCGAAGTAAAATTGGGCGGCATCGAATCTCTCGGCGGTCGCCTTATGAATATAAAGCGCGTAGTATTAGTTGCCTGCGGGACATCTTATTACGCTTCTTTGGTAGGCAAGTATCTCATGGAAAGTATCGCTAAAATTCCATGCGAAGTGGCGTATGGTTCGGAGTTTCGCTACCGGCCGCCAATTATGGATAAAAATTCATTGGTCGTGGCTATTTCGCAATCCGGTGAAACCGCCGATACGCTGGAAGCGATCCGCGAAGCGAAGCGCCAAAATGCGCTGACCTTTGGTGTAGTTAACGTAGTAGGTTCTTCAATCGCGCGGGAAGTGACTGCCGGAATATATAACCATGCCGGGCCGGAAATCGCCGTGGCTTCAACTAAAGCGTTTATTTCCCAAATTGTTATATTAACCGAGCTCGCTCTGTACTTAGGAATTAAGCACGGGCTTTCCGGTATTGAGGCCCGCGCTATGGCGGAGGACCTAATGCGTTTGCCGCATTTATGCAGAAAAGTTTTGGCCAAAGAGAATGAAGTTCGACGCATTGCTCGCAAATATGCCGATAAGAATAACTTTTTATACCTTGGGCGAAAATTCAACTGGCCGACTGCGATGGAAGGCGCGTTAAAACTCAAAGAAATTTCTTATATTCACGCCGAGGGCTACCCGGCTGGCGAAATGAAACATGGCCCAATCGCGCTCATAGATAAAAATTTTCCATCGATTGTGTTGGCTTTCAAGGATAGCGTCTATGAGAAAATAGTATCAAACCTTGAGGAGATCCGCGCGCGCAAGGGGCCGGTGATCGCGATAGCTACCGAGGGCGATACGGCGATTGCAAAATATTCCAGCGACATGTTTTTTATTCCGCCGATCAGAGAAGAACTAAGCCCGATTTTAGCGGTTATTCCTTTGCAATTATTCGCTTATCATATGGCAGTTTTGCGCGGAGCCGATGTCGATAAACCGCGAAATTTAGCAAAAAGCGTAACCGTAGAATAAGCTTATGCCTGACAATCCTAAGCACATTGTCGTTATTGGCGGCGGGACCGGGACCTATACCGTCCTTTCCGGGCTTAAAAAGCATCCGGTATACTTGTCGGCCATTGTTTCCATGGCTGATGACGGGGGTTCGACCGGAGTACTGCGAGAAGAGTTTGGGATACTGCCACCAGGCGATGTTCGGCGGGCCTTGATTGCATTATCCCGCCAGCCCAATCGGTTTTTGGTCGACTTATTTAATTACCGTTTTAAAGAAGGCGGAGTGAATGGTCATAATTTTGGGAATTTAATTTTAACCGCGCTCGAAAGAGTAACCGGAAATTTTGAACGGGCAATCGAGAAGGCCTCGGAATTGCTGGATGTTAAAAATGGACAGGTTATCCCGGTTACGCTTTCAAAAATTTCTTTGGTGTGCGAGTTGGAGGATGGCAGCGTGGTCAGGGGCGAAACAAACATAGATATTCCAAAACACGATGGAACTTTGCGGGTAGCGCGCGCTTGGATTGAACCGCGGGGACGTGCTAATTCCAAGGCGCTTAAAGCTATTCGTGACGCCGACCTAATTGTAGTGGGACCAGGCGATCTTTATACCAGTATTATTCCGAACTTTTTGGTTCCGGGAGTCCGCGAAACATTCATCAAGGCGCCAGCCAAAAAGGTTTATGTGATGAACCTTATGACCAAATACGGCGAGACTCACGGTTTTGTTGCCGAAGACTTTCTGGAGACGCTGGAAGCGTATCTGGATAAAAAGATATTTGACGCGGTTTTGGTGAATTCCAAAAAGCCCGCTGAGACACTTCTTAAAAAATACCGCAAGGAAAATTCGTTTTTCATCGATGATTTTTTCGTTCGTCCTCCGGGGGCGAGGAAGCCGAAAATGGTACATTCGGATTTTCTGCGCTCCGGATCCCTAATTCGGCATGACCCGGATAAACTTGCGCACTCCATAATCAAATTAATATAAAGCAGTATATACCTAGGCATGCCGCTGATTTTCTGATAAAAATATAAGCATTATGCGGCGGCTCGAGTTGAATGAAAATACTCAGTATACTTGCTTGGCATCGGCCATAGCCATCTTAGGCGCGGGCGGTACAGTTGTTGTGCCAACCGACACTGTTTATGGTTTGGCCGGGCATGTCAAAAGTCAAAAGGCAATTGAAGCCATTTTTGCTTTAAAAGGGCGGCCGGCCGACAATCCGCTGCCCGTTCTCATTAATTCTATAGAAGAAATAGAAAAGGTGGCTTTTGTGTCCGATGATCGCGCAAGGAGATTTTTAGATCGAGTTTGGCCGGGCAGGATAACTTGCGTGTTGCCGGCACGCGGCTGGCTTCCAAAGGAAATACTAGGAGTGCCTAAATTCGGACTTGGGACCGAACCGCGCGGCTTAACTGTTGGTGTGCGCGTGCCTAAGTATCATTTTTTAAATAAATTACTGGAAGCATTTAAAGAGCCGCTCTTCGGCACTTCGGCCAATGTTTCTGGCCATGGGCCGTTTGCCAAAATAGCCGATTTGATAAGCGATTTTGAGAAATTGCCGGTGCGGCCTGACTTGATAATTGATGCCGGCGACCTACCAAGCTCAAAGCCATCCACGGTTGTGGACGCAACTTTCTGGCCCCCGGAAATACTCCGCGAAGGCGCGGTATCAAGAAAAGAGATTGAGAGCTTGTATTATTAATATGAGAGACAAACAAATTAGGAAGCTAATAAAACTGGAAGAAAAGCGGCAGGAAAATACGATTAATCTGATCGCTTCGGAGAATTACGCCTCAGAAGATGTCCGTGAAGCGAGCGCGTCGGTTTTCACTAACAAATATTCCGAAGGATATCCGGGTAAGCGATACTATGCCGGAAATAAATATGTTGACGCATTGGAAGCGCTCGTCCAAAAAAGGGCGCTGAAACTTTTTGGGCTTAAAGAAGGCGAGTGGGGGGTGAATGTTCAGGCGCTTTCCGGCGTTGCCGCGAATCTTTTGACGTATTCGGCAATCGCCGGACCTGGAAGCCGCATGATGGCGCAAGCGCTTGATCAGGGCGGACATTTGTCGCATGGTTCTCCTGTTAGTATTACTTCTAAAATATGGAAGTGGCGGCATTATGAAGTTGGTCGGAAAACCCAGGTCTTGGATTATGATAAAATTTTCGGACTCGCTAAATCTTGGCGGCCGAAAGTAATAGTTGCCGGCACCTCGTCTTATCCGCGCATTTTGGATTTTAAAAAATTAAGAAAAATATCAGACCAAGCCGGCGCAATTTTGATGGTGGATATGGCGCATTTTGCCGGGTTAGTAGCGGGTGGCACCTACCCCTCGCCGTTTCCTTATGCGGATGTCGTGACTACCACCACACATAAAACTTTGCGCGGACCAAGAGGCGCTTTAATTTTCGGGCGGAAAAAATACATTGACGCCATTAATAAAGCAGTTTTCCCCGGCGGCCAAGGCGGTCCGCATGACCACCAGACCGCGGCCATCGGTGTTGCGCTTTATGAAGCTGCTAGGCCAGCATTTAAAAAATACGCCAGCCAAATTGTAAAAAACGCCAAAGTTTTGGCGAGCGACCTTTCGCGCTTGGGTTTGAACTTAGTTTCAGGCGGAACAGACACGCATCTGTTGCTTATTGATTTAACCAATTTAGGAATTGACGGCAAAGAGGCGCAGGATCGCTTGGAGCGAGTTGGTATCATCGTTAATCGCAACGTCATTCCGTTTGATACGCGTTCGCCGTTTCGTCCTTCCGGGATCCGTCTCGGGACACCAGCAGTTACGACCCGTGGGATGAAGGAAGGGGAAATGACGATTATCGCCCAACTGGTTTACGGCGGCGTGACAGAAAAAGATCAATTTTCTATAAAGAAACAGGTGAAAGTAATTTGTGATAAATTCCCGACGCCTTAAGGAGGATTAAAATATGGGCCGGCAAGTTTATGACCGTATAACTCAAAGTTGCATGATTACCGTCATGATATCGGCTGTTCTTTTCGATAGAACATTCGGGGTCTTTCAAGTTAGTGCTGGGCTATTAGGTATCGCTGCGGGGGTTACTGCATCGGCGACCTATTTTTATAACCAATGGCATAAAGTCCGGTCGCAAAAATATTTTTAGCGTTAAAAGGAAGCCCGTAAGGCTTCCTTGATTTTTTATCTTCAATAATTTATACTAAAATAATGCAAACAGTGACGATTCCAAAAGAGCTTGCTCGTGATGGTGATTTGATCGTAATTCCGCGCTACGAGTACGAAGAGTTTTTGCAAATAAGAAAACTGATCCCCACTGTAAAACCCACACAAAAAGAATTACGCGCGATTAAACGAGGCAGAAAAGAATATAACGCTGGAAAATATGTTGAATGGACTAAATTTAAGCAGGAATTGGCGCGTAATCATCGATAATTGGCCGCAGAAACAACTTCGCCGCATACCGACTAATGATGCAAGTAGAATTTCGCAAGCCATCGATGAGATGGAAATTAATCCTTTTGCCGGTGATATTCAGAAAATTGGCGGTGAAGAAACAGCGTGGCGCCGTCGCGTGGGCAATTATAGAATCTTGTTTGATATCTACGCAGATAGAAAAATAGTTGATATTACCGACATAGACCGTAGAACCAGCAAATCTTATGAATACCATCGACGGTAAAAAAATTGCCGAAAAATTGATTGCCGAACTTCGCGAAGAAGTTAAAAAAATGCAAAAACAGCTGCGTTTGGCGATTGTGCGGGTTGGCGATGATCCGGTTACGTCATCTTATCTTGAACGTAAGAAAAAAACTGGAGAGGGAATAGGCATCAGTGTCCGGATTTTTGAATATCCGACGGATATATCTACTGATAAACTCCGCAAGCAAATGGCCGTGATTGTTCATGAGAAGAAAAATACCGGGATAATTGTTCAGTTGCCGTTACCAAAACAAATTAGCGTTCAGTATATTTTGAATTCGATAACGCCGGAAAAAGACGTTGATGTGCTTTCGGCTCGCGCCATTGGGAATTTGATAACCGGTAAAAGCGTGGTATTGCCGCCGGTTGCCGTCGCTGTTAAAAAGATTTTCGAAGAATATGATATTCAATATCAGAATAAGCGTATAGTCATTGTTGGTGCCGGGCGGTTAGTTGGGCGGCCAGTTGCGCTTTGGCTGATGTCCGAAGATATCGGGTTTAGCGCCGTGACTGAAAAGACACCGGACACCCCGGCCGTAATTCGTGAAGCCGACATTATTATTTCCGGTGTCGGCAAGGCGGGGTTAATCACTGGCGATATAGTCAAAAATGGAGCAGTTGTTGTTGATGCTGGTATATCAGAATCAAAAGGTGGGTTAGTAGGTGATATTGATTTTGATTCAGTATCGAAAAAGGCCTCATTTTTAACTCCGGTTCCTGGTGGTGTTGGGCCGTTAGCCGTAGTTATGCTTTTTAAAAATTTAGTAGAACTTGCAAAGATAAATAAATAAAATCTCGGGTGTTTGCCCGAGATTCTTAATTATATTAACCCGGTCCCGCGGCATGTTGCGCAGGGGGTCGCTTCAAGATCGTGTGAATCGTGCACCTGGATAAACTGTTTTCCGCTTCTTGGTGGGTCGCAGTCCGGACAAGGTTTTTGCAAAAATCTGGAAGATGCTTTTGCTACCCATGCATAATTTCTGATAAGTTCGGCAGTTAATCCTGAATCGCGGTAAAGTTGTTTGCTTTTGTCTAGAGATTTTTCACCGTTAGGCCAGATGCGCCAGTTATCATTATCTATAACATCTCCAACGCCGATTTCGCCCAAGGGAAGGCCATTACTGTCCGTAAAAAATCCGCATTCGATTTTGAGGTCAACTAAGGTCACTCCTAGCTTTCGCCAGGCTTGCTCGATTATTACAAAGACTTTTTCGGTAATGGTTCTAAGTTCGGGAAGAAAATACGGTCCAATCCTTCGGCTGATTGAATTATTGCCGCTAGTTCCAGAGACTGCTATAAACGGCAGTTCCTCGATCAGCCCAATGTTTTTTGGCTTTTTTGCATCATAGATCAGCCATTTATCATTTTTTGGGTCATATTCCAGCATAGGGTCATGTCTGCTATCGTCTTTGAGGAAGAATTCAATTTCGAGTGGCGTTAAAATACTGCCTTCATGGACCTGCGGATTTCTTTTTAAAAAGGATCCGGCGGCTATACGCCTTCCCACTAATTCTACCGGTATCATTATCATGCGATGGGCAAGGAAGGAATTGCTATCCCTGCGGTCGTTATAGTGCGTCGGCACCTTATCTTTTAGAAGTTCAAAGATATTGCAAGTGGTAGTGGTAGCTAGCTGGCCTTTGCCGATAAATTTATCACGTCTCTCGCCGTCGCCCGCGGTTATTGTGTCCTTGTTTTCAATTAAAAACTCATCAGGATTTGGACTTTGCCATATGATTTTAGTTTTTCCCTCAGCGATTTTACGAAAAACAAAGGCCTTGTTCATCCGTTGCCTCCCTCTATATTCTTTATAGATTTTATACGGATTTGAATTACCTTGTCAATTTTCCTCGAATTTTTTGTATAGCGCTGTCAAGGTTTACTACGATTTGTGAGATACTAAAGCCGTAAGTTTCAAAGTCGCCGACAGTTTGCGCCGGGTGCCCGCCTTCGGGAGTGCCGCGGTTCGGTGTCTCTTGGTGAAAGTCCGAACCTGCCGTAAAAATAATTCCATACACTCCCGCGAATTTTAGCAGTTTTTTTACCTCCTCTTTGGTGTGGCTCGGGCTAAAAGCTTCGAGGCCGTCGATTTCTACTTCTATCAATTTCTGCAAAGTCGTCTCGAGCTGATTGGGGTTTTCGGCAAAATGAATGGCCGGATGAGACCATATGGCGATACCGCCGGCCTCGTGTATTAAAGAAATCGCTTCCACGCTTGAAACGTATTCACGCTCAGCATAGCCAGGTTTGCCCGGCACAATGTAATTTTCTATAAAATCGTGTACCGAGTTGATTTCGCCGAGGAGCTCTTTATTTTCTGGGTTGGCCATAACCGCCATCGCCACATGCGGCCGGGCCATAGAGCCTTTGGCTTGTTTCTGAACGTCTTCAAAGGAAATTTTAAATCCGATTTTCTGAAGATTTTCTACGATTCTTTGCATTCGTCGTATGCGATCATCTTGAAAATGGGCGAGCCGGCGCAAGAGATTTTCGTTGTCAATATCAATGCTGTATCCAAGTATGTGGAGTTCTTTATTTTCTAAAGATACTGACATTTCAATCCCCGGGATTACTCGAAGGCCGGTCATTAGAGCGCGTGCGAGCGCTTCTTTCACGCCGCCAACAGTATCGTGGTCGGTGATCGCGATAGTGTGGAGTCCGTTTTTTTTGGCCATATCAACCAACTCGACCGGACTATATTTCCCGTCAGATGCCGTAGATTGGATTTGCAGATCGATTTTGTTCATAGTTTATAGGCGGCGCGCTTATCATAATATACACATAATTTATTCACAGTTGGTATGTCTTGACATACAATTTTACATCATATATTATTGTAGCATGAAACAAGATGTTGTGCCAATGCGCGAAATTCAGCGTAATTATAATAAAATTTTAGAACGGGCCAGAAGGGAAAGACGGCCGATCTTTCTAGGGCCGCACGGATCTCCAAAGGCTGTTATTATGGATATAAAAGATTTTGAAAAACTGGAAAAGCGCGAGCAGAGAGCAAAACGTAGAAGCAAATGGCAAGAGATAGAACGAGTTTTGAATCACGTCGCCAATCAAGGCCGACAATCCATCTCTTTATCCGACTTTATCTTGCATGACCGTCAGTCCCACTAAGCGAAACATTTATGTTATTGACGCTTCGATAGCAGTCAAATGGTTTTCTCATGAACAAGGCAGTAACGTCGCTCGTACAATTTTGAAGGAGGGAGTGGACGGTAAAATTGAACTTCTAACCTCTGATCTTCTGATGTATGAAGTCGGCAACGCGTTAGCGCGTGGGAAGAAGCTAGGAGCCAGTGAAATATTAACGGCTCTTATTATGCTTCAGAACTCTTGTCTTAGGTTTGTTGCATTGGATGTGTCTATGATGGAACATTCTGCCACGTTTGCAGATAAATACGGCATTACTTTTTATGACGCCGTTTACGCCGCTTTAGCTCTAAGAGAAAACGCCATTTTGCTTACGGCGAATCCAAAAGATCAAGGCAAGATTTCAGAGATTAAAATAAAGAAGATATAAAGTATAGTTTTGCTGAAATCGGCCCCGTTCAATGGTTCGACTCAGCCCATCATTGTCCTGAGTGAAGTCGGAGGACAAGTTTTTCTTTGTCGGCGAAATTAAGATAACGACGGACTTATAACGCTCTTATTCTTGGACCTAACTCGATAGAAAATAATAAACGCCGCGATAAGTTTTGAAGCACTTGCTGCTAGAATACTCAACCAGTTGAACACGCTTACGCCAAAATGGCTTCGGGTCATTTGGCAGGGAACCTTCAGTGTCCCCAAGAGGACTTGAACCTCTGCTTCAGGCTTCGGAGGCCTGCGCTCTATCCACTGAGCTATGGGGACGTTTTTGCGCTAAATCCATTCAATCCCGCTATCTACATTAAATTTTATAACATTGGATAGCGGGACTATGAGGGCTTGCAAGTATGCCACTTTTATACTAATGTTATGATGAAATTTGGTTTTTGACAACCACGAAACGGAGCAGTCTTATGTCCAAAGCTAGGCGTCAACCAGAAGCCTTTATCGATGGTCATTTGTTGAGTCCGGAAAGCTTGATGATGAGTTACGATTTCGACCCAGAGCGATCAGAGGGCTCGGTTAAGCCGCCGTTGTTTTTGACTTCAACCTTTTCAAAAAAAACAGCGCGTGAGCTCGCCGAATTATTCCGTTCATTTCAGGGAGGTCGTGGCGTCGAGAAAGCGAAAATTTCCGACAGCCTGGTATACAGCCGCGCTAATAACCCCAACGTTCAAATATTTGAAAAACGTCTTTCGTTGTGGGATGGGGCCGATGATGCCGCGGTTTTTTCGAGCGGTATGGCAGCAATTTCAACCGTCAGCCTCGCGTTTCTGAGGCCCGGCGATGTCTTGTTGCATAGTGAACCGCTTTATGGCGGGACCGAAATTTTTTTTAAAGAAGAGTTGCGCAATTTCGGTATTAAAACCTCGTCTTTCCCGGCCGGCAGCAGTTATACGACAATTTCGCGCGCCGCCAAAATAGCCTGCCAGAATGGACCCTTGGCCATGGTCTATATTGAACCACTCGCCAACCCAACCAATGTTTTTACCGATAGCCAGGCTTGCGCTAGACTAGCTGATGCCTTCTCCGTTAAAAAAAGAAAAACTATTTTCGTCGCCGACAATACCTACCTGGGACCGCTGTGGCATAATCCTTTGAAATACGGAGCTGATATTGTCATATATTCAGCAACGAAGTATTTGGGCGGGCATAGCGATATCATTGCCGGAGCGGCTTCCGGCAATGCCGGTATTGTCGCCGAGCTAAAAAACATACGTACCAGACTTGGAACAATCGCGAGCCCGTTTACTTGCTGGTTGTTGACACGCAGTTTGGAAACGCTTAAGCTCCGCATGACCAGCCAGATGAAGAATGCCCGCTATGTCGCGAAGTTCTTAAGAGACCACCCGAAAACCGCAAAAGTTTATTATCCCGGATTTCTTGATTCGTCAAGCGACCAGTATAGAGTCTATGAGCAGCAGTGTAGCGCGCCCGGCGCAATGGTGTCGTTCGATATAAAAGGTGGAAAACGCGCGGCATTTAAGTTTCTTGACGCGCTTAGATTTTTTAAACTAGCCGTAAGCTTGGGCGGCACAGAGCCTCTAGCTTCGCATCCGGCAACTACGACGCACTCGGGAATCTCAGAAGCCGATCGGCTGCGGATGGGTATTACTGATAGTATGATTCGTCTGTCAGTAGGTTTGGGTTCTCCGGATGATTACTACGTTGATCTTAGACAAGCTTTGAATGGCGCATGAAACAAAAAGGCCCGTTTGATACCAAACGGGCTTTGTTGTTTTTAGAAGCTATATCCGAAACTTCTGGCTAGATCATTAAACGGCATTTGCCGTTCTTCTTCATGCTTCTTTTTTGACGCGTCAATTGTTTCGTCAAATTTATTGAATAATTCACGAACGGCGTTTTTGGCATCTTCCGGCAGGCCGTTTAATTCGTCTTCCAGTTTTGCTTTGCGGCCTTCGGCAAATCTAACTTGGGACGCTGACCAGCCAAGCATTCTCTTTTTGAAATATTCTACTTTGTCGGGCGGCAGTTCCTTTTCTGGGTCGGTGGCT
>CAYIFA010000018.1:0-16438 GCA_964362625.1 uncultured Candidatus Saccharibacteria bacterium | reverse complement strand
ATCTGCGGGTTTCTCGCGAAAACTCGGGCAAGCGCCACACGCTGGCGCTCGCCGCCGGAAAGCATAACGCCCCGGTCGCCAACCACAGTCCGGAATTTATCCGGAAGATTTATAATAAAATCATATATATTGGCCCTTTTCGCTCCTCTAATTATATCTTGCTCCGAAATATCGTTATCGTAAAACCCGATGTTCGCTTCTATTGTTTCATTTTTAATAAATATGTCCTGCGACACATAACCGATGGACTTCCGCCAACTCTCAAGCGATATGCTATCCGACGGTATTCCATCAACAAAAATTATTCCTCTACCGGGCCGGAGCAGACGAAGACATAAATCAACCAGAGTGGTTTTACCCGCCCCAGAGGCGCCAATAATCCCGAGCGTTTCTCCCTTTTTAATCGCAAGCGTAAGTCCTTCAAAAATCGGGCGGCCGGGAATATAAGAAAAATTAATATCGCGTAGTTCCAGTTCTTGATCAAATTTGAATTCGCGTGATCCCGAATCCGGTTCGGCATATTTCTTAATTTCCTCATCTAACGTCATAACATTTTGCACCGCGGGAATAGCCGCGCTAATCCGCTGTAGCGATTGCTGCAAATCACCGAAAAAACCCAATATCCTTTGTACTAAATAAATAACCGCGACAAAACTCGCGAGCTCGAAACCGGGACGGGAAAAAGATAAGAAAAAAACCAATATTATAAAAAGCAAAATAAACGGCTGCATCATGGTTGCCGATGACAAGCCGCTTATCAAAGTCGCGTGAATAGTTACTCGACGCCATAACTCAAATAAAGGCGTAGCACTCCGCACAAATCCCCGCTCAAGAGCCATAGCTTTTATCGTCTTTATCCCGCCTATGTTCTGCTGTATTTCGTGAATCGTTCGCTTATAAAGATCGGCGAGCGTCTTCGCGTATCTTTTGGCTCTAAATAAAAGCGGTTTAAAAACATAAAGAATAATTATTCCTAATGTTAAAGCGGCCATTGTTATGAAATAAGAAATGCTTACCGCAATTGTGGTGTAAATAATTAATCCGGAAATTACCATTATCAATGATGTAATTGCGCCCAACATTGATTCATAGGCGCGCACATCGCTGGTTATAGTCGCGCTAAGATAGCCGGATTTCTGTTTCAGCAAATACGGCCAGGAAGCGCTGAAGATTCTCCGATACAGATCAACTTTAAGGCCATGGGTATAATCTATAATGATGCGCGAGCGAATATATCCGAAAATCAGGCTGGCAATAGCCTTAAAAACGAACAAGAAAAACATGAAAAACAAAAGCGGCGCCAGCTTCAATTCCAAACCCAAAAGGCCGAAAACACCGGAGATGATCCGCGTAATAGCATCAGACCCCAGCGCGCCTTTATCCGCAACAAACGCGAAAAGCGGAATAATAACTCCAATACCAATACCTTCCAGAAGGCCGCTTAAAAACCCCAGAATCGCCAAAAACGCGATCTGAAATTTATATCTAGCCGACATCAGCTTGAATATCTTAAAAATGTATTGAAGACGTTTTTTATCCCGCATAAAAAATTTAAAATTGACTTATGTCAATAGTGTTGATAGAACTAAATTAACATGAAAACCGGCAAAATTAAAGTTTTAGGGGTTGTGGGCGCCCGTTCCGGCTCCAAGAGCATCCCGCACAAAAATATCCGGGGTTTGGCTGGAAAACCTTTAATGGCTTGGATTATTGAGGCGGCAAAAAAATCTAAGCATATTTCGCGTCTAATTCTGTCAACGGACTCTGAAGAATACGCCGAAATCGGACGGCAATACGGCGCAGAAACGCCATTTATTCGCCCAGTGCATTTGGCCGATGACAATGCTTCTGATATTGACTTTTTGGTGCACGCAGTAAGCTGGCTGGAAAAAAATGAGGGATGGAAGCCGGATATTATCTTGCGTTTGCCGCCGACAGCGCCTCTTTGCTCATCCAAATCAATTGACGCGTGTGTCGAACTTTTATTGAACGATCCGACCGCCTCATCAGCGCGAACAATAACAACTGCCCCAAAACATCCATACAAGCTCTGGCAAATAAAAAATGACGAACTGCATCCTTTTATTCCAAAAGAGATGACTGGATTTAACGAGCCGTCTAATATGGCTCGGCACTTACTGACTCCGGCTTTCGCGCACGTGGATGTAATCGCGGTGCGCTACGATACTTTAATGAAAGACAAATTGCTCACTGGCTCAAGAACTCGTTTCGTGAAACTCGACAAAATAGACGCGGTTGATATTGACAGCGAAACAGATTTTATGCTCGCGGAAGCTCTTTTGAAAAAGCGGCTGGGGAATAATGCGCTCTGATTTCTGAAAAAATATAAAATATTACGTAAGCAAAAACCGCGGCAGTAAATCTGATGAAGTTCCCACGATGATGCGGCAGTTTGTGAAAGCGAGCGAGCACTTTTAGCTTTCGCGCCAAGCTGACGTTTGGCGAGGTCAGGACGAAGGCTAAAATACGCGCGACTACTGCCGCGGAATACCCCTTAAATCTAGAACTGCGGATAACGCGGTTTTCCGGAAGAAATTTCTTAAACAAAATATCCGGGATGGTGTAAAATTTAGCGCACAACGCCATTTCCGCGATTAAAACCCGTTCCGGCTTGAGGTATGGCGGCAATGGAATTTGGGCGCGGCGGAAAAACTTCTGTATAAATTCCCTCCGAAAAAGTCCGTATATTGCCATGTTGGATTTGTTTTTCGGGGTAACAGAAAAAATGTGGAAAAAAAGTTCTACACCGTCAAACAAAGTAAGATTTTTGTCGCCGGAAAACACATACTCTCCGCCGCGGTCAAAAGAACTCATGGCTAGGTCAAAATCCGGATTCTTATCCAATATGTTTTTAAGAGTCTCAATGAATTTTGGATCCCACCAGTCGTCATCGGTTGCCCACATGAAATATTTTCCGCGCGCCTGCCTGCGGACAAAATCAAAGTTATGGGCCGAACCGACACCGATATTTTCCGTTTGCCGAAAATATCTAATCCTGGAATCTTTGAGAGCGTATACCTCGCAGATTTTTTGCGTGTCATCGCTTGATCCGTTATCGGAAATGATTAACTCGAAATTCTTATAGGTCTGGCTAAGGAGCGAGTCCAGGGCTCTTCTTATCAGGTGGCCGCGATCTTTAGTGGGCATGCCGATGCTAACCAATGAATCTTGCTTGTCCATTTACTTTTTACTTTACACGCTTTAAATATCCGCCGGGCGCCACAGTTATAACTAATTTATTTTCAACGCTCTTATCTAAAATAAAATCCCTGTTGCTCTTCAAAAATTCGCGGACAGCGGTTTTCGGATTGTTGCCCTTAATCCATGGCCTATTCTTAGAATATGCCGGCGGCAAATCCTCAATTACAGTGTCAAAAACCACCAAGTAACTACCGCGGCTTACGAACTTGGAATACGCCTTTAACTCGGCAAGAACATGTTCATGGGTATGTAAGGAATCGAGAATTACTAAAACTTTTTTCGCATGAACGGAGATTTTTCTGACTTTGTTTATAATTCGTTCGTCTATCGACGAACCCTCAATAAGAATTACGAAACCCGAAAGCGGGTGCTTACGAATGGCTTCTCGATTATGCTTACGAATATCTATATCAACGCTCACCACCTTGCCTCGTCCCAAAATCTTCAGCATTGATGCATAAAAAATCGCCGAGCCGCCGCGCGCGGTGCCGGTTTCTATAATCAGATCCGGCTTAGTTTTCCAAATTATTTCCTGCATGGCCACGACGTCCTGTGGGTATTGGATAATTGGCAGTCCGAGCCACTCGAAATTGTAGGCGTAGTGAAGCCCAACCGACTGCTCAAAAAATTCCCGCGCCGCTTCTTTAAGCCCGCCGTCTTTTGACTGGCGCGCTATCCTTTTTTGCCTTTCGGCGTTAAATTTTTTTCTGTCGTCCATAAATACTTCACTGCTCATTACGCCTTTATCATTAATCCCTGTCCGGTAGGTAAGGTCAATATTTTGACCTTGTTTTCTAGGGCAAATTCGTCCATCGCCCTTTTTTGATCTTTATGTTTAAGCCAGCCATAATCGTCTAATATCACCATCGCGGCCGTTTCCAGCTTAGGCCAGAAATAATTGACTGCTCCAATTTCCGGCATTACGCAATTCATATCTATATGCAAATAAGAAATACTTTTAATATCTACCTTAGACAGAGTTTCCGGGATCGCGCCTCTAACAATAATTACATTCGGGAACTGTCTGAAGCTGTCCCGAATAAATTCGTAAGAATCCGAATATTTATCTTTATACCTGGCGTATTCCTGATTGGTTGAGAATCTCTTATCCAATCCGCGGAATGTGTCAAACAAATAGAATTTGCGGTCCGGCATATTCTTGAAATCAATATAATCAACTACGGACATAGCGGTCATCCCGGTCGCGACACCGCACTCCACGTAATCTCCTTCCAGATGCTTAGCGTGAGACGCCGCCCACATCGCAATATAGCGCTCCCAGTATGGCCTCTGTTTCTCCGCTATCGGCTTTTTATTAAAAATTTCATATTGTTTTACCCCTCTCTCGAAAGATCTGGCAAATTCCGGGTCGGTCTTAAAATCGCTATTCTGCCGTGTAAGCATCCCGCGGTGGTTAAAGGTGAAACCGTTCAAACTAATGTAGTTGTCAACGCCGAGAAGTTTCTTAATTTTTTTGTATAAAAATAGCACCCCGGGGATTTTAGCCAGGATAATCTTTAATTCAACTTTGAACCCCTTCGGCTTCATCACATTATTTTGCCGAAAATTTTTATCTTCGTCAATTCGGAGGATTGAAAAACGCAGTTAAAGAACCTATAATAAAGCATAACCACATGAGAACTAAATCAATCCGAATACAAAAGAAATGCGTGCTTTGTGGTTCCTCCAAATCAAAAACAATTTTTGTTTACCGCGCGCCCGATCAATATGAATCGGTGATCGGCGTTAAAAATAGCGGCTATTCGCGGAGATGGGTGCGCTGCCGGAATTGCGGACTATACTATACGATAAATAGCAGCGAAAAAATAATTCATAAAATTTATACATCGGCATATCGAAATAAAAATGCGCCTTGGCGGGATCGCTTGCCAGAAGATGTCTTTAAAAAAGCCGTTGCCCTCCCGCGAGAAAAATCCGAAACCAAAATGCGGGTTAAGTGGATAAAAGACCGCTTAACAGAGGCGATAAGAGACGGACTGGTTGAGAAAACGCCTCGACCATACCGTTTTCTAGACATCGGCGGCGGCACCGGAGTTTTCGCTTATACATTCAAAGACAAACTATGGCTGCCGCACGTAATTGATCCCGATCAAAACAGTGGTTTTATCAAAACTAAATTGCGCATTCCGCTTAAGCAAATCCTTTACCGCCCGGGCATCTTTCCTCACAAGTTCAATCTCATTTCACTAATATATGTACTGGAACATATCGTAAATCCATTGAAATTCCTGAAAACCATCCGCACCGACATGCTTGATGAGGCTTTTTTATTTATCGAAGTGCCGGATTCTATAGCTTTCTCCATTAAACCGAAACATGATGATATTTTCAACTCCACTCATCTGTGGATGTTTGACCCGAAAACTTTAACCGGCCTGCTGGATCATTCCGGATTCAAAATTTTGTATATTAACAGATTAAAGACGATCCGCGGAAATTTCGCGCTCATGGCGCTGGCAAAACAAAAATAGAACAAAATTGCTCTTGCCCAAAATTGACAGCCCGTAAAATCTCATCTATCCTGCGAGAAGAGATTAAAGCCAATTCTTTGACATAAGGAGGAAGTGTGCGATTCAAAGTACGACATACAAAACTTACGGGTGTTCTTGAAATTATCCCAGAAAAATTGAGCGACCACCGCGGTTCACTTACGCGGCTATATGATCGAAGGGTGTTTGAATGCTTAAATGCCGATCTAAACACCGCCCAAGAAAATATATTCTACACCGGAAAGAAAAATACCATGCGCGGACTGCATTTTTCATTGCCGCCATGGCAGGAAAGCAAAATGATCACCGCGATTCGCGGAGTGACGCAGTGGGTATCGGTTGATTTAAGAAAATCAAGCCCAACTTTCGGCGCATGGGAATCAGTCATTCTTTTGGGGGTTGCTCATAATTCGCTTATTGCTGGCGCCGGATTTGCGCACGGCTGTCTGTCTTTGACTAACGATTGTGAATTACTTGTTAAAGCCGACCAGTTTTTTGAAGATGTCAATTCCGACGGAATTATCTGGGATGATCCGACTCTTAAGGTCAAGTGGGAGCTGAAACCTGGCTATCTGCTGGTTATTTCGGAAGAACACTGTAAATACCCGACGTTTGAAGAATTCCTCGAAAAACATGGGGGTAAGTTATGAGCGTAGAAGTGTTGCCCCGAGCGGCTTTACTGCCGTCACCGCGGTTAAGAACAGCGGGCGGCTTGCTGATCCCAAGACGAGTCACCATTGAGACAATTTACGGCTGCAACTTCCATTGTCCAATGTGCCCGATCGATCTGCCGAGTAAGCGTAAAAAGGGTCTGATGAAATGGGATCTGTACAAGAAAATCATTGACGACTTGATTCCTTATAAAGATGACATCGAAATGATGGATTTATTTTCCTTGGGCGAACCGTTATTGGATAAATTTCTATTCGAAAGAATCCGCTACGCCAAAGCAGTGGGTTTTCGCAATGTCGGCATATCCACTAATGCCAGTCTACTAAATCCGCAAAAACAGCGTCTGCTTCTCGAAAGCGGAGTAGATCATGTAATTTTCTCAATTGATGGCGTGACCAAAGAAACCTATGAGAAAATTCGCGTCGGCGGAATATTTGAAATAGATATCAAAAACTGTATTGAAACTATAGCCATGCGCGGTTCCGGCAGTTACCCCGCAA
This sequence comes from uncultured Candidatus Saccharibacteria bacterium, assembly GCA_964362625.1. GTDB lineage: Bacteria > Patescibacteriota > Minisyncoccia > 1-14-0-10-42-19 > 1-14-0-10-42-19 > CAYIFA01. The sequence continues at coordinate 9,534 of CAYIFA010000018.1, read as the reverse complement.
GATTTCTGGTCAGATTCATTCGCCAAGACAAAAACCGGCATGAAGTCGGAGCGTTTCTCAAATTTTGGAGAGACCAAATCGATAAGTCCAAAGGGGACGCCATCAGCATCTATGATGCGCATACTTTTGGCGGAACAACCGGTATAAAAGATGACCTAGTAAGCGGCCGCGACGCATCAATCGAAAAAGTGTCTTGCTTTATCATCTTTGATATTCTCTACATTCTGGCTGACGGGACAGTCCCTTTGTGCAATGAAGATTGGCTAAATGGCGATTATAATTTTGGCAATGCCGCTAATCGCCACCCCATTGATATTTTCAACTCTCCCAGATTCCAGGAAATTCGCGCGCTACATAATCGCGGTGAAAAAACCTGCATGCAAATCTGCAAAGATTGCACTGTGCTTTATAGCGAAACAACCAAACAAACCTTCTAGGAGACAGGAATGTTTGCTGAAATTGTCGGCAAGAGAGTCCTGGTAACCGGAGCAAGTTCAGGTATTGGCCGAGAGATAGCGCGAATATTTGGCGATTATGGCGCTAAAATTGGAATACACTACCGCAGTAATCGCGAGTCCGCCATGGAACTACGCGCACATATCGAAAAATGCTCGGGGAAAGCCGAAGTATTCGAAGCCGATCTTCTCAAACGAAGCGATCGTAAATCTTTAGTGACGAAATTTGTTGATGAATTTGGCGGCATTGATGTGTTGGTAAATAATGCCGGAGCCTGTTACGAATACCGGCACTTTTCCGAAATAAGCGAAATTGCCTGGGATACAATGTTTGATCTGCATACCAAGGCCCCATTTATTTTGGCGCGCGACGCATTCACGCATATGAAAGAAAGGGGCTGGGGAAGAATAATCAACATCAGCACTGCTTCAATTGATCATGCCGGACCTGACAATATGCATTACTGGTCCTCCAAGGCGGCGCTTGACGCAATTACCAAAGGACTAGCGCGCGAAGGCGCTCGACATAACATTTTGGTAAATTCTATCCGCTGCGGAATCGTCGATACGCCTATGCGGACCAGGATAATAGGTTATGATGAAGAAAAATTCGCCAAAAGGGTTTCGCTAATCCCACTCAAAAGGGCGGGATCCGCTCTTGATATAGCACAAATGGTTTTGTTTCTTGCTTCCAAAGCTGGAAGTTTCATAACCGGCGAGATCATCCGAGTCGCCGGCGGTGAATAGCAAAAGTCCCGCTCACTTCAGTGAGCGGGACTATTTTAATTCTCTGATAATCTCATCATAATTTATTTCCAGGCGATCCGCGTTGGGCTTAAACCAGATATCGGAAAATTTTCTGGTTAAAACCAAAAGTTTTTTAGGCTTGGCTTTGCGCTCAACCTCGGCAATAAGCGAATGGCACGAGAGATTGCGGCTTTTAGAATCGTCCAGCCCCACCAACTTGCCGGTTTTTTTGACGCTTGCGGTTATCTCCCGCCAATCAATCGGCGTCGGCGAATTAACATTAAATAATGACGGACGCATGCCGGAAGCAATCATCTTTTCCCTAATCTCCCAGCCGTACGGAAAAGTGAAATTAAAACAAACTATTGTCGCGCTCCAACCGTCATCATATTGAAAAAGAGTACCGCCGCTATTTTTGTAACAAAGTGTTTTTGGGGCAATCAGCTCTTCTTTCAATAACCGCTGGCTTATCCCGATGATCCTGAACCCCGGGCTAGTCAGATGTTTATGAAATATATGATAAGCATCAATTTTGTTAGTGACGGTAAACCCGGAAATTCCGGCTAGGGAACAAAAATCCGCAAAATTATTTAGCGCAGACTGCGGGCCTTCATAACCGCTATCAACAACTACCGCGCCAATGGTAAATGAGCCGCTTTTTGGCTGATGCTTCATGCTCCGAATAATGTTAAAAGTATTGACCAGCGGATCAACCCCTAAAAGTAAAAAATCCATCTGCTTCATGAAAAATATCCCTCTAGCACCCTCCATCATCAGACCTAATCCGAACCCCACCAAACTGTTCTCGGCGTTGGGAGTATTAATGATGCGGCTGGATGCTTTGACCGCCATGTCGCGCGTGAGGCCGCCGAGACGCGAACCGGCATTAATATTCTGGCCGAAAACTACCAGATGCTCTGGTTTAGCCACCTCTGACTTTATTAAGTTGTTTAAATATTCAAGGTATTTCATGGTTCGATTTTACTCACCATGACCCTGAGCCTGTCGAAGGGTCATGGTTTAATTTCATCTTGCAGTTCTTTCATAATTTTTCCGGATAACTGCGCGATTTTCCGCATACCGATTTTGCGGCCGATAACAAAAATCGGGTCATCCGCGCTATTTTTCAGAATTGCCCCAGAGTGCTTTAAAACATCTATTGTCGGCGCGGGGCCGGCGTGATAGTTAATAAATCTCCCGTCATCAGAACGCCGATCGCCTAATGTTCGGACCGCGACTTCTACGACCTGCGGGCCGCCGGCAGCTTTGCTCCTCGCGCGGGCCAACTTCCGTTCATATCCGTAAACATTATTACCGGCAAGTTTTGAATACGGAATCCCGACTGCTTCGGCGATTTTTTTAATGTTTATGGGACAGCGGCGCTCCGAAATATGGGTGCCTAGCGACCATTCATTATTTTCAATGACGAAAACCAGCCGAACGCCCAATGTTTTGGCTAAAACCAGATTTTCGTAAAAACTACCTTCTTCCATTGAACCGTCTCCGCCCAAAACAAATGTAACATTTGTCCCTTCGGAAATTTTCTCAGACATCGCGACTCCAACTGCCACCGGAAAATTATTGCCGAGAATACTGGAAGTGTAGATTATTCCACGCTTAGGATTTATCAGATTCATTGACCCCAATTTACCTCGGGCCAGACCTCTTGGTTTTAAAAAAAATTCATCTAATATCGGCCGCAATTTAGAGAGCCGGGCTAAATTATATGCAAGATTCCGGTGCGCTAAAATCAGCTTATCTCCGCCTTTTAATACATGGCTAAGCGCGACTGCGATTGCCTCGTGCCCCATAGCCAGATGAATCGGGATCTTAAAACGCCCGGCTTTGTATTCTTCGTTAACAAGAATCTGGCTTAACCGGATCCTTATCATCTCTTTTGCGTATTTGCGAAAATCCTCCATGGTAATTTTGAGATTTAAATAAAGGGTAGGAGAGTTTTTAGGCCGGCCTCTAAAGCAATCTCCGGCCGCCAGCCGAGCAATTTTTTAGCGCGGGCGTTAGAGGGATTTCGGACATTCGCCGAATCAGAATCGCTTTCGCTAATTTTAATTTTTTTCTCAAAAATTTTCTCGCTTGCTTCAATAACTTCTCCAAGGGTAACTATTTGATCCCCGGTTAAATTAATTATATCAAAACCGCTTCTCCCGATTGACTTAACTATGCCTTTGGCAATGTCAGATACATGAACAAAGCGGCGGCCGGTTCTTAACGAACCAACCACAACTTCATCTTGTTTTTTGACACTACTTGCTAGCGACTCCACCGCCGACCAATTATTTCTACGCGGACCGTAAATAATCCCGAAACGCAATATTGTTACTGCTGGAAAACCGCGGGCGTACTGGATCCCTAAATTGGCTTCGCTTACTAATTTGGAAAGAGCGTATTCGGAGGTAAGCCGCGAAATATCAATTGCCGCATCTTCGTCTTTTTCAATACCGTTCTCAAAACTGTCGTAGACCCACTCGCTGGAAGCAAAAATAAATTGCTTTATTCCGGACATTTTAGCCGCGCGCATGACGTTAAGCGTGCCCATGACATTGACATCAAAGCACTGGTAAGCATTATCGCGGCAGTCGGCGTCGCGGGAGAGCGCCGCCAAATGAACCACGGCATCTGCATCCGTGGGCATAATCCCTGATATAGCCGGATCGCGAATATCTGCATTACGAAACTCGTAACCGTCATTGCCGCCAGAAACATCAACGCCCAAAACGGCAATATCGTAATTTGCGCATTGCTTAATCAATTCCCGACCTACAAAGCTTTCTGATCCGGTAACAAAAATTTTTTTAGCCATGTTATTTATTATAGTGAGTCATGGTTTTCGCAATGCCTTCCTTAATCCCTGTATGCGGCCGCCAGCCAGTTTCTTTGGTTATTTGCGATATATCGGCGAAAAAACCTCCGGGATGCGCGGATCTCCGGCTGGTTAAATCATTAACCAAATCCAGCACGTCTAAAACGCTAACCATTTTTCCGCTGCCGATATTATAAACATCGCTATGTCTAAACCGATGTTTTTCAATTATTAGCGCTAATGCCCGCGCCACATCTTCAATAAAAATAAAATCATGGGCGGCGCGCTTGTCTTTTATGTCCAGTTTTTGTCCGTTAATTTTTGCCCTAATTGCCGACGGGATAAGCGCTCCGGGGCGCTGGCCTGGACCATAGACGTAAAAAAGCCTTGCCCAGATAAAATCGACCTCGGGTTTTTCAAAAAATGCGCTGGACAAACGATGCAGGTGCGCCTTGGCGGCATAAAGCGTATTGTACGGAAATGCAACGGACGCGCTTTCGCCGATCTTGCCTCGCGGGTCGCCGTATTCTCGGCAGCTCCCAACGCCGATTATTTTTTTAACGCCGGCTTCGCTAAGCTCCTTGAAAACCAGCATGCTGGCGGCAATGTTTTTTATCGCGATTCTCGGACTGTCATCCGGTATCCCCTCCCAGGCTAAGTGAATGGCGGCATCCGGTTGGAATTTCCGCAAAGCCGCGCGGTATTTTGCCGGATCGGAAAAATCGCCGATTACGGTTTGGACATTGTTCATACGGTCGAGTTTCGCCGCCTGGTACTTAGAGCGAACTAACGCCAGTAAACTATGGCCTCGCCCGACTAATTCCTTGACCGCCGCTTTCCCAATAAATCCGGCGGCACCGGTGATAAAAATTTTCATGATAATATTGGCTCGACCGCGCTTAACAAATTTTCGTTCGGGCCGACCAGAATCGTCCGACATCCGGCCTTGTTCCCCGCCTCAACATCGCTATCTCGGTCGCCAACAAAAATCGAGCAATAAAGATTGATATAATTTTCGTTGGCAGCGCGGTGCAAGAGCCCCGGCGCGGGCTTTCGGCAAAAACATTTATCCTCTTCAAGGTGCGGGCAATGATAAATCCCGGAGATCTTGACGCTTGCCCGATCAAGTTCGGCGGTCATCTTCGCGTGAATATTCTCTAAATCTTTTTCGGTCATCAGACCGCGCCCGATACCGCGTTGATTTGTAATTACATAAATTTCGTAATTTTTCTCCGATAAATGACGCAAAAACGACACGGCATCCGGCAAAAATTTAAATTGATCCGGGCTCCGCACGTAGTCTCCCTCTATCGGCTTGTTAATAATCCCGTCGCGATCTAAAAATATTACTTTACGGGGCGCGAAAAATTTTTCAAGCTTACTAAGCGACTCCGGACTGGTTAGTGGATAATAGCCGTGATCGGTGCGGTAAGCGGCAAGTTTGCCTTGCGCGATGATTTTCGGCAAAATTTCGGCCTCGAAAGAAAAATTATGCTCCGGCATAAAGCCGAGAATGGATTTTTGCAAGATAAAAAATCCGATGTCAACCGCGGAAAGTCCCGGGGCTTTACGAGAACGGTCGTAATTAAGAACCGGGCCGTTTTCGGAGATCTGCAGATTATTTTCGTAGCCGTATTCGGCCCCGCCATCGCGATTATTATAAGCCGTGACCATGTAAGGCGCCTCTCCTTGATTATAAAAATCCATCATCAAACCCAGCCGCATCGGCCAATAGTTATCAGCGTAGGCCAGCAAAAAAGTATCGGCAATCAAATCCTTAGCTTCGCGGATTCTGGTTCCGGTTTCCCAATCCAAGTCGCCTACCGAATATTTTAAATTTACGCCGAAACGCGCGCCGTCGCCGAAATAGTCTATGATTTTTTCCGGCATATAACCCAAAAGCAAAACGATATCGGTAATATCGTTCTCTTTGAATAATTCAATCAAGTATTCTAAAAACGGCCGGCCGTGTACCGATACCATGGGCTTGGGCCGGTCATTAGTCAACGGCCGGAGCCGCATCCCCCGACCACCCGCCAAAATCACTGCTTGCTTACATGCTTTCGGCATGATTAATACAAGTCCTCTTTGATGAATTTTCGCCAATAATCCAGGGTATCAGACAAGATTTGCCTAAATTCTATTTTAGGGCGCCAGCCGGTTAACTCCCGGAATTTGCGGGTATCACCGATCAAAAATGGAACTGCGGTCGGACGAACATACTGTGGATCGGTTTCTATTTTCACCGATTCCTTATCCTTAATATCAGACACTTTTATCAATTCTAAAATTGCATCCCGGAAAGTATAAACATGCTCCTGTTCATCGGCGCCAATCAAATAGAGTTCGCCGGGCGTGCATTTTTCCATGGCCAGCTGGTAAGCTTCTACCATGTCGCGAACGTGCGTAAAATTCCTTTTATCATCAATGTGCCCAACTTTTATGACCGGGTCCTGCTTACCTAGCTCAATGCGAGCAATTTGGTAGGCATGCCATGGTATTCCAAAAACTTTATCTCTGCGAGGCCCTTCATGATTAAAGGCGCGAGTCCGAATTACGTTTAAGCCGTAAGATTTAAAATATACTAATCCAATTAAGTCCTGCGCTATCTTGCTCACGGCATACGGGTTCACTGGCCGCAAAATAGTTTTTTCGGTTATCGGCAATTCTTCTTCAAAAATTTCGCCGTATTCCTCTCCGGAACCGGCAATAAGTATACGCGGATTTATATCAGCTTGCCTGATGGCATCCAGCATATTTAACGTACCCTTAAAGTTCACATCCATATAATGACTGGGGTGCAGCCATGACGGGCTTACGAAGCTTTCAGCCGCCAAGTGGAAAATTTTATCCGGCTTTGTTTTCTTAATAGCTTCACGGGTGCCCACCGGATCAGTGATATCGCAATCAAAAAAGCGTACTCGCTCGTTTTCCAACAAGTGCCGGACATTACGCATATTAGAAAGGTTCCAGCGCTTAAAACCGTAAATTTCAACATCTTCTTTCTTGAGCAATAAATCCGCCAAATGCGACCCGACAAATCCGGTAATGCCGGTTATAAGCACCTTTTGAGTCATAATTGTTTAAGATAACAGGCCCGGCACGGTTTGACAATACATTTTTATCCGCACCCATCAAGAGAATTCCAGTAAAAGTGGCAGGTGGTCGGAGACCTCATTCGGCAGTACCCAGAAATTTTTTACATTAACATCGCGAGATACAAACATATAATCGGCTATGTAATCTTTATATTTTCCCATATCCGCGTAGTTACGATTCCGGGTGGTTGAAACTTTGTATTCTTTTATAAGATCACGAAGATGCGCGCCGATTATCGCAATACTCTTCGTATCCGGCGCTAAATTAAAATCGCCGCAAAGAATCGTCTTCTCCGAGCGCTTTCCTACAAAATCTATCAAAGCGCGCGCTTGCTCGATACGTTTAGGCGTATCATCTTTGGTGCCGGACAGCCATAAGCCGTGAATATTACCGACAGCATATCGCTGGTTTTTGTGCTCAAGTATCACATACTGGAAATTGCCCGATGTAGGGATTATGTCTTCGGCGTTGCTTTCCGCATCCGAAACATATATTTAATGAAATAAGCCTCATTTTTCGCGGTATATTAACGCAAGATCATTCTCCATCTTTCTTATATGCCGCTACGTGATCGAAATAATCGGCGAAATATTTCGTCATAAGATGAAGGATTGTGCCGTGAACGCTCTCAACTAATTCATACTGTTTGGGTTCGGTGCGTATTAAAATTTTAGCATCGGCTAATTTATTAAGCTCGCCGCCATCAAAACCGGAAAGGCCGATAACCGGGACTTTGTGCTTTATAGCCACTTCCACCGCCTTGATTATGCTTGGCGATTTGCCGGAACTGGATATGGCAATAACCGCGTCATTATCCTGAATATAATTCTGAAGGGGACCGGCAAAAACCATCTCATAGCCGACGTCGTTGGCCCACGCAGTCAATTCTGACTCGGTCGATGGAAGACGTATGGCTTGGAATCTCCTTATTCCGCTATCAAGATGGCGGCCGAATACTGTTTTGTTAAAATCGCTTACCCAATGCGTGGCCAGCGCCAACGACCCGCCGTTTCCAAAAATATAAATCCGGCCGTCTCGTTCGTAAGTAGCTTGTAAAATATCCAACGCTTTCGCGATTTCATCTGCCGGCAAATTTTGAAGAAGTAAAACAACTTTGCCCGAAAAATCTTTGATGTAAGAATTCATATTTGCCCTAATTATGATTCAATAAAGTCTCAGCCCCAGTCTGCACGAAATTAAACGGAATTTCCGCGAAATCTTTGAGGTTGTTTTTTTGCGCGACATCGGCTAATGCCAGACGCAGCGCGCTCTTCTTTGCTGGTGGGGCCATAAATAAAATACAGCCACCGCCTCCGGCTCCAAGTAATTTCCCGCCCCATGCTCCGGCCACAAGACCTGCTTCATAAAACTCATCAATTATCGAATTAGAAACTTTCGAAGCAAGTCCTTTTTTCAAAATCCAACCATCATGAAGCATCCCGCCCAAGCCATTAAAATCGCGAGCCAACAGTTTGTCGCGAAAAACATAAACCGAATCCGACATTTTCTTTAGTATCTCGAAGTTACTGTCGGTCTTGGTCACCTGTTCGCCGAGCACGCTTACGGCGTCACGGGATATCCCGGTGAAAAATAAAATGAGATGTTTGCAAAATTCCGACCGTAATCTAAAATCAATACGAATCGGGATTACGTCTACCGATTCATCGGAATTGAATTGAAAAATATTGAACCCGCCGAATGCCGAAGCATATTGGTCCTGCTTGCCGATTGGTTCGCCGACTAAATTTATCTCCAAATGGGCAGCGCGTTCAGCGTTTTCAGCACGATCGATCTTTGCTCCTTTCGACAAATACAACCCTTTAACCAGTGCTACCGAAAAACTCGACGATGACCCCAATCCGCTTTTTATCGGAACATCCGAAAAAGAACTTACGTCAATATTGCTCATTATTCCGCTATCAATAAGCGCGGCGCGGATCCGGTTATTTTTAATATCACGCGGGTGCTCCACCAATTCAGATATAGAATAACGCGCCGATACGCCGCGAACCAGCGGCGGCCGGCTAACGGCAACATATATGTATTTGTCAATCGCCGAAGAAATTACGCGGCCGGGGTAACGCTTATAAAACGAGGCGATATCCGTGCCGCCTCCGACAAAACTAACACGGGTGGGGGCCCTTACGATTATCATTGTTTTACTTTATCCCAAAAAAAATCAAAAGACAACCGAGAGGAAACTCTCCCGAATTTTAGGCAAATTTCTGTGGATAACCAGCTATTTTTTCTTGATAAAATTTGTTCATTACCAACTAAATAATAAATTATAAACATCATGGAACATCACTCGGTAACTCGATTGCGCGAACCAAGTGTTTGGATATTATGAGATTGAGAGTAGGCTACTGCATCGTGGATTACGGTCCACGGTCGCCGAAATCCTAAGTCTCA
>CAYIFA010000017.1:0-17297 GCA_964362625.1 uncultured Candidatus Saccharibacteria bacterium | reverse complement strand
AGGCGTAAAACATCCTGGAGTTTTGTCCGGTGTTTAATGGATTTGAAAACACCAGGTGCGGAGTGTTGGTTGCGGCGATGTTCAATACTCCATATGGAGTAGAGGTGCCGATGCCGAGGGAGGAGGAGGCAGTGCTCATGGCCAAGAAACCGGACTGGCTGATGGTGTCATTGGCGGAATAGAAAGCGAGCCTGTTGACAGTTCCGGAATTAACTCCGGCGGGCCCGCCTCCGGAAGTATCGTTGCCGCAGAGCAATGCTCCGGAGGAATTAGTGGTGATTTTCCCCCCTCCGGTAAAACCGGTGCAATTCAACTGGTTAAGCGTCAATCCTCCGGCGGCTACCCGTAATCCATACGCGAATGTTGAAGTAGCTGTTGTGCTTGAAACATTTAAGACATCGAGCGTAATTGCGCCATTGAAAGTAGAGGTGCCGAGACCGCCGACGTTTAATACTCCGAGCACAGAGGTAGAAGCATTAGTAGTATCAATAGTAAACACCGAAGTGCTGGCGGCGTTTAGAATCCTGAACGCATTAACAGTATTAACCCAAGTCTGAATGGTGGTAGAACCATAAACCGATAGAGTTGATGGAGCTCCGGTAATAGTGGTGGTGCCGATGCCGAATTGAGAGGTTGCATTGTTAACAGCGAGGAAAGCGGAGGAATCAACGGTAGTAGAATTGGTGTAAAACGCTAACCGATTAGCAGTCCCCACATTGACGCCTCCTCCTCCGCCACCGGAAGTGTCATCTCCACAGATTAATGCTCCGGAAGAATTGGTGGTGATCTTGCCGCCGCCAGTGAGTCCGGAGCAGTCAAGCTGTGAAAGCCGCAAACCCTGTCCGGTTATATTTAATCCTCCCGAAATTGTTGATGTCGCGGTAGTGGAAGCAACATTAATAATTCCGGAAAAAGTTGATGATCCGAATATAGTATCAACCGTAAAAACTGATGAGGAAGCTGAATTTAAGACCCTAAAAGCAGTGTTTGTATCCAAGAAAGTCTGAATTGTGGTTGAACCGTAAACATTAAGCCGGGAATCAGCGGTGCTTGTTCCAATCGCAAAATTTGCTCCGCTTACTGTCAGGAACCCAGCGGAACTCAATTCGTCAGTTCCGGTATAAAATGCAACGCGGTTAGTAGAGCCGTCATTTATCTTACCCTTGGCATCCGAGGTTGCTCCTTGATCATCCCGGCCGCAAATAATTTTTCCTAAACCATCTGTCTCAAGAACGTTCCTACCGCCGCAGCCGGTTATGCTTGAAACAAATAGGTCTTCGGCAACTGTAGCGTCCGCGCTTACTCCGAAGTTGCCGGATACTGAAAGAGTCTCATTAGGACTTTCGGTGCCGATGCCGACTCGCCCGCCATCAGTTGCCAGGTAAGTATTGTTTCGGACTATCAATGACTGCAATCTAAGAAACCCGGAAGCATCAATTGCAAAAACCTCGCCATTTTCATTGTCCAGGATCTCAAGGAAGTTGGCGCTTTGCTCTTGGGCGCCAATGATTCTTAATCCGACTGCGGATGAAGTCGCGGACTTGGCGGTAATTGCGCTCGTAGTAGAAATTATTCCAACGCCAATGCGGTCTTTAACCAACAAGGTTCCTCCGGCTTCAATATTACCCGCGGCTTTCAAGTTTCCTTGTATACCCAGATTTCCGCCAATATCGACTGATCCCTCACCTGCAGTATTAATGTTTATTATTTTATTGGTTCCGGCAGTTATACCAAGCGCGCTAACATTTTCATCAGGTATTTCGAGGATAGCCGGCCCGACAAAAGTCAGACGCGACTGACTGGTTGTTCCCAATATCAGTCCTCCGCCAATCGACAATGAGAGAGTTGGATCGCGAGTTAAAATAGTATTACCATTCTGCGTCCAGTAAAGCGACGAAATAGTCGGACGCTGGCCGCCGGAAACCGCGATGCCGTCTCCGGCTACAAGGTCATAGATAATATTGGAAGCGATAATCGTGCCGGTGGCTAAATCGATATTTGTGCCGGTTAAGAGCCCGCGGATGTCGACATTGGCGCGAAAAACTGAATCAGCTCGGCTATCAAAACCCTGCTTGAACACCCCGCGGGTATTCATATTCAAAAAGAATTTCTCGAAATCGGAGAGCTCTTCTTCGGCTCCCCCGCTATTTTTTCTGCGTATAGCTTCGCCGTCAATTTGGGCGAGTTCAATATTGTTGGCGTCGGGCATAATTCTGTCGGCGATATTTTTAAAAATAGCGCGAGCGTCACTAAAGAACCCGGCGGCCAATTTAGCGGGTTCGCCTTTAAATGATTCGGCCGAAGGCGCCAGAAAGAAAAGAAAAACCATTAATACGGCGGATGCCGAAAAAGCATAAAATATTTTTCCGGCTAACCCCTTCCTACCAATTAACTTATTTAATTTTCTGGCTAAATCGTAAAGCATTAAAATTTATTGACTGCCTATTCCGATGTAAATATCAACTTTTCCGCTCTTTACCTTCAACACTCCGATCTCGAGCGGAATATTTTGCAACTCGCCAATTTTTGGAAAAATTTTAACATATCGCTTAATAAGTGAAATAAAATTTTCGTGCAACGGCAAAACGTCAAATTCTCCGGCATCATTAAAAGATGTAACCGCAAAAACTTCACCGTCAAATAAACGTCCTTTGCGGCTTCTGACTACCGCGTAAAGTAGCTGCTCAGTTTTTTCAATTTTTTCTAAGTACGGAATTCTCATTTTTTGATTTGCTTAACGCTGCCGATATATAAGAATTTTTCTTCCGGGATATCATCGTAATCGCCGGCAATGATTCTGCGCACGTCTTCAACCGTAACCGCAAGCGGAATGTATTGGCCCGGCTGGCCGGACTGTTCTTCCATTACAAAAAGATTTTGAGTCATGAAGTTCCGTATTTTCTTGGCGCGGCGATAAATCAAGCGGTCCTCCGGAGCCAATTCCGATTCTCCAACCAGCGAAACAACGCGCGCGAGCGAAATCGCCCGCTTCAATATTCTTTGCGCTTCTCGGGCAATGCTGTAATGCAAATCACCGACTATCTGCGGGTTTAGGGCCGAAGAATATGACGCCAACGGATCAACTGCCGGAAGCAAATGCTCCTGATAAACATCACGCGAAAAAATCACAACCGAATCGAGTTGGGCGAATGCCGCCTGTACCGCCTGATCCAAGATATCGTCGTTCGGAACGTAAATTGCTTCAACCACGGTGACCGATCCCTGCGTAGTCGAAGCCATTCGCTCGTGCAAAGTGGCGATATCCGAATCAAGGGTCGGCTGGTATCCATCCTCGGATGGGATGGTGCGCATGGTCAGGGAAAGTTCATTGCCGGCCTGGGCAAAGCGGTAAATGTTGTCGATAAAAAACAAAACATCCGATGCCACCGCGTCCCGGAAATATTCCACCAAAGTTACCGCGGTATACGCGGTTAGCCATCGGATAATTGGCGGAGAGCCCATGGCCCCGAGCACCACGCAAGCCTTAGCGAGAGCATCCTTAGCCCGTAGCCGTTCCACTAATTCATGGCCTTCACGGGTCCGCTCGCCGATGCCGGCAAAAACCGACACGGTATTCCGCTCTTTCTTGGTAATGACAATGTTATGTAAAAGCTCGGTGGTCATAATGGTTTTCCCGACTCCGGCCCCGCCGACTAGCCCAAGTTTCCCGCCGTGAAGCAGCGGGCTGAAGAAATCTATTATTTTCACACCGGTCTCCAGAATTTTTTTCTTGGCGCTGATTTTGCCATAAGCCGGCGACGAATTCCTGATCGCGAATAATTCCTTTGATATCGGCAAATTTTTGCCATCACTTGGATTGCCAAGCGGGTCAATTACCCGTCCGAGAATTTCTGCCGAAATCGGAATCCTAAACGGTTCGCCGGTATTGATCACATGCGCTCCCCGGCCAACCGCGGTAAAAGATACACTGTGGACCAGAATGAAGCAGAAAAACGAATTAACTCTGCCGGAGGATGAAAAAACCTCCATCTTAATCGCCGGATTCTCCTCCAAGATCGCGATATCGTGCAATCTCGGCATACGGTTGAAAAATCGGACTTCGGCAACATTGCCTTCAACCTTCAAAATTTTTCCGCGGTTTTCGTCTGTAATATTCATAGTATTTATTGCCAAAGCGCAAAAGCGCTGTAAGTATTCGTTAACTTGCGGTTAAATTCGCGATGCCGCGATTTTTGTTCGGAATAAATCGCATGACTTAAATATTTATCAATATTGGATGATGCGCTATCCAACAGCACCAGGCGGCTCGCCAATTTTGCCAACCGCGATTCATGAAAAACCTGCTCGAGGAGCGACGCGAAAATTTCGGTCTCAAAGAAAATGAAAATATCCGCGAGTGCCGGCTCAAAACGGTATTGATCCGCGGGAGCCGCGTTGTCGGTTTCGGAAGATCGCGCGCTGCCGGAAACGCTGTAATACACCGGAATTTGAGTTAGGATACTTTTAAACGAACCGTGAAATACCACCACTTCGCCAAATTGGGCGAGGTATTTTGATATATGTTTAAGCGCGTCTTCGGAGATCTTGGCGTCCGGAAAATCAAAATAGGTGAAACCTTCTTGCGGATGGTAAGTTTTAAATAGTGCCTCGCCAACCTTGCCGATGATCGCGATTTCATCCGGTTTTGTTTTTTTGATTTCGCCTAAAAATGTTTCAAAAGTTTTGGCGATGATGCCGCCGTAAAGCCCGGTATTGGCTGACAGATAAACATAAATAGTCCTGGATGCTTTAAAAAATCCGACGGGCATAACCGCGCTTAATAATTTTTTGCGGCGTTCGATTTTTTTTAACTGGCGTTGATAGGCCGTGCGCACTTCTCGATAGACCACGTTTAGGTCAGCATGGAATTCACGGCTGGCGAGCACAAAACCGCGCACCTTTTGCATAGCGGAAGCGGCTATGACTTCAAAAGTAGAGATTACTGTCTTATAAACGGTTAAGTCATCTACTTTAAAATCTATTATTTTTTCGGCTGGCATGTTAAAAATTTAAATATTTAAATGTTTAAAGACGCGGTCTTTATTTCGGCCTTTTTAATCCATTCCTTAAATTCCGGCGTGCGTGAAATCCGGTCAGCCAAATCGTCGATCGAATTTACGCTGATAATAACGCTGTCAATTATTCTTCGGATGCTCAAATCGGATTCATACAAATGTATTATCCGGAATTCCGATTCGCGAACTTCTTGTTCGGACAAACCGGCCCACAAGTCTCCCCAGATTAATCCGAAAAGCAGCAATTGAACGTTGATCGGCATATTTTCATGCGAAGTCTGATCTAGGAGAATCATAATTTGATTTTCTTTGTTAATTGCTTTTAGGATATGTTCGCCCAACTCTGCGCCAAAACTCATAAAACCCTTGAGGCGGTCCGCTTCTTTGAGAAACGACAAAAGAACTTGGCTTACCTCGCGCTGAAGTTTGGTTTGAGTTTGGCGCCCGACCCTGGTAACCGAGATAAACGGATCAACTGCCGGACGCCGGCCTTCGATAAACAAAAGGTGGTCAAAAAATATGTGGCCGTCAGTCATACTCATCAGATTAGTCGTTATGTAGCCGGTTATATCGCCTTGGACAGTCTCAGCCACCGGTAAGCAAGTGATGGATGCCTCGCCGGAATGAATGGAAAAATTTCCGGCGCGTTCGAGCAATTTGGCATGGGTATAAAAAATATCTCCGGGGTAAGCCAATCGGCCGGGAAACTTCTTGGCCAAGAGCGACATCTCGCGATACACCTTGGCATGCACGCTCAAGTCGTCTAGTATCAAAAAAACATCGCGTCCTTTATCGCGGAAATATTCCGCGATGGTCATGCCGTAATATGGCGCAAGGTAGCTTAAACCGGCCGGCGCGTCAGCCGCGGCCGCCACCAGAACAACATTTTCAAATATTCCAAGATCCTTAATATCCTCTTCCATCTGTTTGATCGTCGCCTTGCTCTTGCCGATTATGGTATAGATGCCGACTGATCCGGACTTCACTTGGGCCAATAACGAACGAAGCAGGAATCTTGTCTTCCCGGTTTTTTTATCGCCAATCACCAGCTCGCGCTGACCCTTGCCGATTGGTATTAATAAATCAGTCAAAGTAACTCCTGTTTCACATAATTTCGTAATCGTTCGCCGGGCATTAATTCCGGGGGCAACCGCGTCAATCGGCCGCGACTCCGAAAGGGGGCCGAAACTCTTGAATGGATCCAGCGACTCACCCAACGGGTCCACAACTTTGCCCAAAAGTTCTTCGCCCACCGGCAATTCCACGCGCTTGTTGGTGCGCGCCACTTTTTCGCCGACCCGTGTTTCCTTTGTGGAAAAAATCAAAACTTCCGAAAAATATTCGTCAATCGCGACCACCTGCCCGATCATCCCCGATTCAAAAAGCACCTGCTCGGAAAGCTTCACGCCCGGTATTCCCTCCACATAAGCAATCGATGAGGTAAGTTTTTTGACAAAACCTATCTCGCCGATTTTATCCAAATAATTTTGAAATCTCTCGTCCATAGTTTAAATATTGCGCTCGCGGTTGACGTCGGCCCAAGATTTTTCAAAAGTTCGCTCAAGAATCGCGGACATCGTGAAATTAAAATATTCTCCTTCAGAGATTATAACTGCGCCGCCGACAATTGATGGATTTAGATAAAAATCAATTACGATGTCTTCCCCGAGTTCTTTTAAAATCCATTCGGATATCTCGCCAATAAAATATTCGTCCGGATCGAAAACAATTTCGAAATAAACTTCTTTCATCTTTTGTAAGCGCTCTTTGATGCCGGCGATATATTTTTTCAACTCTTCCGGGTCGGAAAAAATTTTTTCCGCGAGGATCTTGCGAATGGCCTGATACAAACGTTCCGGCAAACTATCGGCAAGAATTTTATCTGTTTCCACGCCGTCTTTCCGGTACAAACTGCCTTCCATGACGCCGACGGCGTCGCGCAGCGTTATCTGGTCATTTACTGTCCGCACCTCACGCAATGTTTCGAGAATTTTTTCTTCAACAATGCTTGTCATCTTTGAATTTTTAAATATTTAAACTTATTTCACGGCAATGCCCTTAAAAAAATCTTCCTTCTTGGCCTCTTTAAGCGCCTGCATTACCAACTTACGGTGTTCCTCCGGAGTTAAAGCGTCGCGAAACGCTTCTTTAATCGCAATGTCGGCGGTCCGCTTAATCATTTCATCAATTCGTGAAAACAATGCCTTTTTGTGAGTCATAATATCTTTCTCAAAATCTCCGTATAGCTCCTTAATCTGCCCGGCCATTATTTGATTTTCTTTCTTGACATCGGACAGGAGCAATTTTGAGAAATTCAGAATTTCCTGGTCGGCTTTTTTCACCGCGATGTCCAGAGCGTCGCGGATCTTGATATCATATGCCTCATTCATTTCGTTTAATTTTTCACCGAAAACCTTGAACAATTCTTCAGACGCGTGAGCAACCTTTTCGGTTTCCACCCGCGCAAAATCCCGGAAAATTTGCTGGATCTTTTCTTCGGCAAGACTAATGATCGTTTTCATTTCACTGATCATTTGAGCGGATCTGACTCCGGCTTCAACGAGAATTTTCTGTTCTTGGGATCGCGCCTCGGAGACAATTTGCTCAGCCTCCTTACGGCCGCGCGAACGGGCGTCTTCCACCATTTTTTCCGTGGGAGTCAGACGCTTGATAAATGCTACGGCAAAATATATTCCGCTCAAAAGCGCGGCGGCATTCGCCAATAAAATAACCGCGAGCACCAATGACGGGATGTTGCCGAAAAGTTCAAATACTTGAGATAAGTTGGTCATAATGATTTTTTAAAAAATAATTAAGTAAGCGAATAAAACTCCCAGTGAAATAATGCCTAAAGTAAGCAGTAGTTCCAAAAAAACCGCCGCCTGTATCCGGCGCGCCGCCAGGGGGTTGCGGCCGAGCGCTTCCACGCCGCTTTTGGCCACTTTTCCGAAATAGGTAAATCCGAGGATCACCGAGGCGGCCAGTATCAAAAACGCGAAAATATAGCGCAAGCTCTTAGATGGGCTCTTCAGAAGCGTCTCAAATGGCGTATAGGCGCGGATATTTACCGATACCGTGATTTTTCCTATTTTTTCCGGATCAGATTCGTTGTAATCATCAAGAGCAATACCGACAATTTGGCCAAAATTGTCGGCCTTAACCCCAATCCCCGGGATTAATGAGGAAGTTATGTAATCACCCTTTTTTATTTGCCCATTTAACGAAGAAACCCGGACGGTTGATTGGCCGGAAGTAATTAAAGTAGCGTTATTTTGCGCACCAGTATTCTCAAGGGCAATAATTGCGTTAGAGTTGACCACGCCTATGAGATTGGGATCAAAAGGCGCTTCGGCCAAAACATATTTGCCGCCGACAAAGCTTACAATGTCTCCGTTTTGCACGGCAAAGCCCTCCACCTGTCCGGGAATCCCAAGGCCAATTGCTGGAATTGAGCTGCTGCCGCTCTCTGATTGTGGGCTTGGAATGGGTTCCCGCGGCAAAATGTTGCCAACTCCGGAATCTTGAGTCAAAATAATTGGCCCAAATCTGCTGGACAAAAATCCAAAAAAATTAGCTCTAGAAACTCTTACAATATTATTGCCATAATCCGATACCATATCGGATAATGATGCCAAAATCGCTAATTTATCGAGCTTTTCAATAGATTGTAATGCGATTTTTGTAAACCCCAGCCAGAAATTATCCGATATCGCGAAAGCGGCGTTGTAAAACGCAGTTACGTTTTGAACTTGAAGACTTTGAACGTTTTCGGCAGCTCTTACAATGCTTGCGGATAGATTATCTTTGCCAGCACGAATACCAACTGAAATATTATCTTTGCCAATCCAGATACCAACTAATATTAGAAATACAGCAGCGCCAATGGCGGATCTCTGTAAAAGCGTGCAAAATATTTTGAATTGCGCTCTCTTGCTGAGTACTGGGCTAAAATTTCTTGAAAAGGAAGCTCTTAGCTCCTTGGAGTTGAGAATTTTAGCTCTTCCCGAGACCTCGCCATGGAAAACAGCGCTTGCAAAAAAATCTTCGTCATCCACTCTGTAATCAATTGAGATAGCAGGAGTTGATGTTGGTAATGGTCCTTCAATATACTTATTGCCATCCTTATTAGATGCATTGATAATATTAGACAATTGATTTGCTTCAATTTTGATATCCGATATGCTATCGGATTTTGATTCTTCCAGCTTAATTTCATTATGATTTTTATCCGATACACTGCTGTCCGCATCTGAATGCACTGAAGATAAAATATTATTATCTAGCTGAGAATGACCTAGTTGGCTAGTACCAGTCCAGATAACTTGCTGGCGGGCAACATAGTCATTTATCCAAGATTGCTTTGTATACCAATTGCGCCCAATTTTCCTTGCCCGGATTTTTTTCTTCCTAGCAAGCAAGCTCAAATACTCCTGTGAATACGGAGTTGCTTTCGCGGCTTCAGATAGTAATATGAATTTATCGCTATTATTTATTGCTGGACGCATAATAATTTGGCTTCGGATGATATCTATCCGTCATTGACTCGTTGCCGATGGTAAATCAATATAAATGTTTAAATAACGTTTATAATGTTCTAAAAACAAAAACCCCCTGCATATGCAGGGGACTTTCTCACTGAAAATTCAAAAAATTTTGCATCTGGTGGACGTAGCTTAGGAATTTTTCTAAATTTAATTTTATAGTATTGCCGATTCATGGCAGTGAGCAAAGACATTAAAAAATTTCTCATCCTGACTCACGGTTGCTAAATCCAATTCACATAGCTAATCCGTGATTTGTCAGAATTAAATCTGCAAAATATCTGCTCCGATATTATTATTAAATCACAATCTATTTTTGAAATCCGATATTATATCGGATCACTAATTTTAGTATCGTTTATCTCGCAAGAGCTGTCAAAAAATAATTGTGGATAAGATTTCGTAAAAATAGCATAAAAATTCCGCCTGCGATGCCCAGCAAGAAGCAATTGCCGGATAGTGGCAGATCAAACAATAGACGGCTGTGCTGCCGCAAAAAAGGCGCATTATCAACACAGCTATAAATTTGCCGAATCATGACAATCTCAGAGTGCGCTCAATATAATTGCAAATCTCAACATAGATGTACATTCATAGACGTTCATACTCATAGTCAGAATTATCAATGTTTATTATTGTCCTTGTGGCTAGTTATAAACATCTTATCCAGTTTTGGGTTAAAAAACCGCCTTGTAGCAATGAATATTCTCCGTAAAATATGTATATGGATAAGATGAATTTAATCCCGCCGCATGACACCAACGCAGAAATTGCGGTATTGGGATCATTCATGATTGACCCACAGGCGCCATTTAAAATCGCGGATCAGCTGACTGCTGACGATTTTTACCATCATAATCACAAAGTTATTTACGAATCCGTTCTTGATTTATTTGAAAGTCATAACCCGATCGATATTATTTCAGTTTCAAATCGTCTGAATGAAAAAAAGATGCTTGAAACAATCGGAGGGATGTCCGCGCTCACAACTTTTGTAAATTCTGTGCCAACCGCTTCAAATATCTCGCACTACGCGGAGATAATCCGCAAGAAGCGGATTCTGCGGGATATGATTGAAGCATCTCATCATATAAATCAGTTGGGCTTTAGTGATGACAAAGACGTAGACGTGCTTCTCGATGAAGCTGAAAAAAAAATTTTCTCTATTTCGCAATCATCACTAAAACAGCAATTCACCCCAATTAAGTCGGCGCTGGAAGAAGCGTTTGACCGAATTGATCGCCTGCACAAAAACAAAGGCGAGTTACGCGGTGTTAGCACCGGTTTTAAACATCTGGATATGAAGCTCTCCGGATTTCAGCAATCAGATCTGATAATTCTGGCTTGTCGGCCATCGCTTGGAAAAACTTCTTTAGCGTTGAACATCGCGCGGCATGCCGCTCTTGAGCAAAATGTTCCGGTGGGGATTTTTTCTTTGGAGATGTCCACTCAACAGCTCACTGATCGTATGCTTGCTTCTGAAGCATTTGTTGACCTGTGGCGTTTAAGAAACGGGCGTCTTAGCGATGAAGAGTTCCCGAGATTGCGCGATGCAATGGCCAAATTATCGCAAGCGCCGCTATTTATTGACGACGAACCCGCGCTTAATATTATTCAAATGCGCGCCAAGGCCCGCCGTCTGCAGGCCGAACGCGGTTTGGGGATGATAATCGTTGACTATCTGCAATTGATGGTGCCAAGGACTCAAATCGATAGCATGGTTCAGCAAGTTACGGAAATTTCGCGCTCGCTTAAACAGCTGGCTCGCGAGTTAAATGTTCCTGTTCTTGCCTTATCCCAACTATCCCGCGCGGTTGAACAGCGCCACCCCCCCATCCCCCGCTTGTCTGATCTTCGTGAAAGCGGGAGTTTGGAGCAAGATGCCGACGTCGTCATGTTTATTTACCGCGAAGACCGTTATAAGGAAAATAGCGGACGCAAGAACCAAGCCGATATTTTAATTGAAAAGCACCGCAATGGTCCGACCGGTAAGGTAACTCTTTATTTTGACCCGGAAAAAGTAATGTTTTCAACACTTGAGGATCTTGAAGATTATAAATAATGTGTAGTTATTTATGCCTTCCCCGCGAATTCAAAAACTTGTTATTATGCTTACAAAGATGCCGGGATTGGGTCCGCGGCAAGCGGCGCGTTTGATCTATCATATTCTTGACCAGAATCGCGAATTCGCACTTTCGTTGGCTGAAAGTATAAGGGGCTTGGTGCAAGTTAAGCGCTGTGCTCTATGCTTTCAGGCGCACGAAGAAACTGGCCAAAATTGCACGCTCTGCGTTTCGGCTCTCCGCGAAAATAAAATATTAATGGTGGTGGAAAAAGATACGGATTTGGACACTCTTGAAAAAACCGGGGTTTACAACGGCAAATATTTTGTACTGGGCGGTGTTATTTCGCCGTTACAGCAGGATGGCCAAAAGCGTCTGCGGTTGAGTGAGTTGGTCAAACGCATTTCGGTTGAAAAAAATATAGAAGAGTTGGTTTTGGGAACATCGAGCACCGCTGAAGGCGATCTAACAGCGCGCTATATTGAAAAAATACTTGAACCGCATATTGCTAAAAACGGCATAAAAATCAGCCGCCTCGGCCGCGGCCTTTCAACCGGATTAGAACTGGAATTTTCCGATCCAGATACTTTTAAGAATGCTTATCTGAACAGAAAATAACCGACATCTGGGCAGTCGGTTATTTTAACTTTATATCCTTAATGGCAACCTCCGTGTATAGCTGACGATGGCCTTTCTTTTTACGGTATCTGGTTTTAGAGTGATATTTAAACACAATTACCTTTTTGGATTTTCCGTCATTCAAACGCTCGGCCGTAACTTGCGCGCCCTCCAGATATGGCTTGCCAATGCTAATTTTATTACTATCAGCTACAAGTAACACCTCATCAAAGTTTATCAAATTTTTCGAATCCGGCAGCCTTTCGATTTTTATCCGCGAACCCGGGCTAACTACGTATTGTTTGCCGCCAGTCTCGATAATCGCATAATTCATATATTAGACATCTTATATTAACGGGCCGATCTCGTCAACTAGCGGCCGATAAACGAAACCCAAAGCAGCAAAGCGATTAATAGCGCAATAACTTTTTCGCGGAAATTTTCGAGAATCCAGTAGTGCCAGGTGCCGGCTTTTTCCTTATTAATATGGGCGCCGAAAAACTTCCGAAGCGCGTCTTTGAACTCCGTGATGCCGGCTAACTTGTTCAGCTGGCCGTATTGCGCGAATGAAACACTCCCCCGTTCTTCGGAAACAATAATGATGAAGGCGTCAACGCGTTCGGCAAGCCCGATAGCAGCCCGATGACGCGTCCCGAGATTTTTATCAAAGCGGTCGGCCAATGGCAGATGAACGCCGAATTTATAAATGCGGCCATTCTCGATTACCACTGCGCCGTCATGCCCTGGAGACGAAGGGTCAAAAATGCTTTTCAGAATTGCCGGAGAAATTTCGCCATCCAGATTGAAACCGCCTTCAATGTGCCGTCTAACCGGCTGGTGGCCGGCTATGGCGATTATTCCGCCGATCCGGTTCGTTATCATAAATTCTACTGCTTTTGAAATATCGGCAATTAAATGTTCCCCGCCTGAAGCTATCCTCTGCGAAGAAAAACCAAAGGTCGAAAGCCATTCAAAAAATCGTCTCAATTCTTTTTGAAATATCACCACCAGAATAACGACTAGAAAAGGAAACGAAAACTTAAAAAGATAAACCGTGAGCGAGAAGTCAAACAAGCGCGCGATAATATAGACTATAATGAGCGTTGCCAGGCCTCCAAGAATAAAATATGAATTGGTTCTCTTAAGCAAAATTAAAAAAGCATAAATAATCGCCGAGACCAGAAAAATATCAAAAAAATCGCGCAACTCCGGCGCTATAACCATGCTTAACGCGGCTACTGACTCTCCAAAACTCATATTTCCGTATCAGGTTTATCAAGCATTACCGCGTCAAAATCTATGCTTTTGCCGCTTATCTTCGTGACATCTTTGTCTATTTTGCCGAATTCTTTCTGGGCGGTCGTATATGAATTGACCGTGGTGGAAAGATTGTTGCCGATCTTACGAAAATAATCTCCATAAACACGCAAATGCTGGGTAAGAACCGAGACATTTTTGATAATCTGCTTGGTTGATTCCTGTATGGCATAGGCGCGCATGCCGACTATCATGGATTGAAGCGTGGCGTAAAACGTCGTTGGCGAAACGATATGAACGCGCTTTTCATGAACGGCATATTCCAGAAGACTCCTGTCGTTTATATTGGCTATGCCCGTTTTGTTAACCAGCAAATCGTAAAAAATTCCTTCCGCCGGAATAAACATGAACGCAAACTCGGTAGTCCCCTCCTCGGGTCGTATATATTTCGAGGTCTCGTCTATCCGGTTCTTTAGATCCTGTTTAAACAGCTTCTCAAAGCGCTCGCGCTCCGCGGGATTTTTCTCCTCCGATATCCGGTTGTAATTTTCAAGCGAGAATTTTGAATCAATCGGGATGATCTGATCGCCGAAAAACAAAGCGGCATCAACAATCTCGCCGTCACGGAATTTATACTGCATCTTATACTGATTGGGCTGAAACGCTTTGGATAAAAGCGCGTCAAGATAATACTCGCCCAAGATTCCTCTTTGCTTCGGATTTTTTAGAATGTCTTGAAGCCGCGCCAGCTGATCGGCGAAATTCACCACCTGCTTGCCGACTTCGTCAAGCCGCGCGACATGCTCGATTACCTCGCGGGTGTTCCGGGACGATTCAACAAAGTGGCTGTGCATCATCTTTCCGGATTCTCCAAGCTTCTCATCCAGTTGGCGGGAAACATGCTGCAATTCCTGTTGCAGCAGTAAAAAAGATTCGCTTTTTTTGGTCAGGAAATAAATGACTATAGCCCCCAAAACCACTCCGCCGGCGAATATCGCCACATAAATAAATGTTGCCATATGGATTTTAATTAACTAAAAAACTACGTTAATTTCCTCGCGATAAAATAATATTTGACTGCTTCAATGGCAAAAAGGTTGGCAATCCCCAGTCCGGCCATTATCAAAATATCGGTCAAATTCGGGGTTACGGTTCCCAATAATTTCTGCAAAAAAGGAACGGTAAGCGCCGCAGTCAATAGCATTACATTTGTTCCGAAAGCTGCGAGCAAAAATTTGTTGGAAAGGATATTGATCCGCCACAATGGCTTGCGTAAACTCTTCAAGCTAAACGTAAAAAATATCGCGTCAAACGACAGTCCGGCGAAAAGCACAGTGCGCAAGTCGGCAGTTGGATATCCGATGCCATGCAAATACAAAAATGTCGAAAAAAGCAATATACTCGTGAAAATCCCTGCTCCAAAAATAATCGCGATCATTTCTTTGGTTAAAACTTGGCTAGATGAATGTTCACGCGGGCCGCGTTTCATTATATCTTTTTCTTTAGGCTCAAAAGCAAAAGCAAAGTTCATCAGGCCCTCCTGCACGATATTATTCCACAAAATTTGAACCGGTAAAATCGGCAAAGGATAGCCGAGAATCAAGGCGCCGGAAACCAAAACAACTTCGCTTGAGCCGATTGATAACAAATATGTAACAACCTTGCGCAAATTATCGAGAATCCCCCGACCCTCCTCAATTGCCGCGACAATCACGCTGAAACTGTCCTGGAGCAAAATTAAATCCGATGCCTCTTTCGCGACGTCAGTTCCCGAACCGACTGCAATCCCGATATCCGCCTGTTTCAATGCCGGAGCGTCATTTACCCCGTCGCCGGTCATGGCCACTACTTCGCCCTCGGCCTTCAACGCTTTAACCAGCGCCAATTTCTGATGCGGCAGGACTCGCGCAAAAACGTCGTATGATTTTAAAATCTCCCGTAAATCTTCTTCGTCTAATCCCTCTATTTTTTCTCCGACTATTACCCGGGGATTATCTCCAAAACCGACTTCCCGGGCTACTGATGCCGCGGTGTTGGCATGGTCTCCGGTGATTATAATTGGCCTTAATCCGGCGCCTTTCGCCGATTCAATCGCGCTCTTTACATCCGTCCGCACCGGATCATGAAAGCCAATCAAGCCGGTTAATTTTATGCCGCTCACCAAAAACTTAGTGTCTCTGCGCGGCAATTCTAAAATACTCGTGTCCTTATAAGCGGTGGCAACTACGCGCATGCCGTTTGAAGTAGCCATTTCATAGGCATCGGTGTACTTTCCGCGTTCAACATCGCCCAAATCAGCATAACCCATAAGGAATTCGGGCGCTCCGGTAATATAAATCCGATTTTTATCCGGGCATTTGTGAAGGGAAGCGGCAAATCTTCTTTCCGAGTCAAATGGCAGATAATCAAGCCGCGGCTCACGGTCGAAAAATTCCTTAGGAGTTAGATCCATACGCTCCGCAGCTTTTAAGAGCGCTTTATCAGTCGGCCGGCCGCGTATAATCCATTGGGCGGAATCGGCTTCGGGGTTTTCGATAAACGCGCCGGCTGTAAACATTCCGGTTTTTAATATAAGTGAATTTTCGGGCGATAAATCCAGCCCAAAAGACTTAGCGCCGTTTTTCGCTCCAGCCGCCGAATATACTCCCTCCAGCTCCATCTCACCCTTGGTCAACGTGCCGGTTTTATCGGTGAGAATCGTGGTGGTGGACCCCAGAGTTTCCGCTTTCACTAGTCTTTTAACCAGACCGCCGCGGCCGAGTATATGCGACATGCCAATGGCCAATATCACAGTGACTGCTACCGCCAAACCCTCGGGTATCGCGCTGACCGCTATTGCCACTGCGGTCAAAAACATTTCGTTTAACCTTTCATAATTTACCGCGAGCCTGCCGTCCGCGAATGATAACGCGCGCTCTTCATAAATGCCCAAAACAAAAATTCCGATTACTATGGCCACGATCACATAACTGATAATGCGCGCGAGCTTAGCCACGCCTTTTTGAAAAGGAGTCTCTTCTTCTTTTCCGAGCTGCAGGAGATGCGCGATTTTGCCGAGTTCGGTGCTGTTGCCAGTAGAGGCAACCACTCCCTTGGCCCAACCTTCTTCGGTCAATGTGCCCATCCAAGCCATATCGGCTTGTTCGGTTATTCTCTTTTCCTCAGGAACAGGACTGATATTTTTGGCAACCGGCAGCCATTCCCCGGTTAAAATTGCTTCGTTTACCTCCAGTCCCTTTTGCTCAATAAGCCGTAAGTCCGCCGGAACCTGTTTGCCTTGTTCAATGATCACAATATCGCCAGGCACCAAGGTAGCTGCCTCCACTTCCAACTGGTGGCCATCCCGAATCACCACCGCGTATTTTTTCACTGATGAACGCAATTTTTCAAATGCTTTGGAGGCCCGGCCTTCTTGATAAATCCCCACTATGGTGTTAATAATTACTGACACCGCGATTACAATGGTGTCAGTATATTCTTCCAATATTACGGTGACGATTCCGGCAAAAAATAATATAAAAACCAATGGGCTTTTTACCTGCCCCCATAATAATTTAAACATCCTGAAACGCTCTTTGGAGCCAAAAACATTGAGTCCGAATTTTTCGATACGTTCACGGTGTTCTTTTGCGGCGAGTCCGCGCGATACATCGGCCCCAAGTTTATTTATCGTTTCATCAACAGTTAAAGCGTGCCATTTTAAGCCGATTTCCATAATTATTATTATACTATATAATTAAATTGATGGCAGAGGATAAATTCGGCGGATTTAGGATGAACCCCTCGACTGGACTCGGGGCAAG
>CAYIFA010000016.1:0-17578 GCA_964362625.1 uncultured Candidatus Saccharibacteria bacterium | reverse complement strand
GCGCTTATTGTGCGAATCATTGGCGCAAGTTCTCCGGAAACCAAAGACGTAAAGCCGCTGGAGCCAGAAGCCCCAATGGAAGAAAAGAAAAAAGAACCATATGTTCCATTGCCGGTTGAGCGTGATGAAGAAACCGGACAAGTTTATGTCCTCGAAACCGCGATTCCATTAAACCCGGTCGTAGGCGAGGCAGTACCCAAACCGAATCGTTTTAAGCATTTTACTTTGGATGAGCGCACGCTTGAGACCATTGATAAAGTCGCAACCGCGGTGGAATTGCGCGAACCATGTTTGCTGGAAGGCGAAACATCCACCTCTAAAACCAGCTCCATTGAATATTTAGCGATGATTTCTAATAACGAAGTTCAAAGATTTAACCTCAACGGCCAGACTGACACGTCCGAATTGATTGGTAAGTTCGTACCGAATGATGAAGGACTACAGACGGCTTTTGCAGAACTGTTAAGGTCTTATGAAAGTTTAAGCGAAAAATCGCAAGCAATTTTAAAAAGGGCAAACTCCGAAGGCCGCGGCATGACTAAAATTGAATCGCAACAAATTGCCGAAGCTGAAGGATTAAAAATTCCGGACTGGCGCTGGCAGGATGGGTTGGATGTGCGGGCGAAGAAAAAGGGGCAGTGGCTGATTCTTGATGAAATAAACTTAGCTGAAGCGCAGATTCTTGAACGCATTAATTCTGAATTGGAAAAGCACCCGACGCTTACTTTATCTGAAAATGGCGGCACAGTAATAAGAGAACTGGACGAAGAAGAAATGCAAAAATATAAAAATGGAGATTTGCCGGGCGTGGAGCCGCTTAATCCCAATTTCCGGATTTTTGCGACCATGAACCCGGCTGAATATCACGGTCGCCAGCCCATGAGCCCGGCCTATAAAGACCGCTGGACCAGCTATAAGTTTGTGGGAGCTCCTAAAGCCAAAGATTATGTGGACATGATGAATTTGATGGTTTATGGCTGGCAACCGGAAATTTCGCTGCACGGAGTAAAATATAAGCCACAACATACTGAAAGTATGCTGCCGACCCTGGAGAAAATTCCGAATTTCAGAAGTTTCATTCCCAAGCTCGCCAAATTTCAGGAAACCGTGGAAGACCTCGCGCGCAAGCGCGAAATCGGCCGCAGTAAAAAAGAGCCGTATATTTTTACCCGTCGCGGGGTCATAGAGTTTCTCACTTATCTCGAAACTAAAACTATGATTGACCGGAAAACCAGAAGCAGAATTTCAATCGCTGATGCGCCGGAAGTAATTATTTCCCGGGCAATGCAATACTATTATCTGGACAAGATTTCAAACCACGATGATTTAAGGAAAGTGAAAATGCATCTGGATGCCTTGGGTATCTCCGAAAACAACTGGACGCATAAGTTTAAATAGGAAAATATGGAAGAATCTTCTAAGGAATTTAGCATAAAGGATATTGATAACCTGAAAGGCGCGGTTAAAAAATCCGCAAAGCATAATGTAGAAAGCGGAGATCGGTTAATAGAAAAGCTTCTAAAAGAAATTAAAATTGGTGGTCGCGTCCGCTGTTTTGTTTTTTTTGGCGAAAAAAAATTGGAAGGGGATAGGGCAAATTGGTTTGAAGGCAAGGTTTTAGCTATTGATCCCGGGCAAGAAGAAATTCGTGTCAGAGTAGAAAAAGAGGTAAGATACGGCCAAGAGGTTGCTGATAGCATCGGTAATGATATTCCGGTGGCGGCAAGCCCCGAATCAATTGAGATCTTAAATCAATAGCTGCCGAAATCAATCCGGCCATTTTCTTTATAATTGTGCAATATCCGATATTGCACAACATTGATAGATAAGATAAGCTGATTAATGTGCCGCGTGCCATTATAGCTCCGGGAGAGCATTATCACATTTTTAATAGAGGTTTCGAAAAGCGCAACATATTTTTGAATGTGGCCGATTATATGCGGATGTCGCTTCTAATAATGTTCTTGCAAGGAACTACGCCAATTAGAAATATCGGTCGGCTGACAAAGATTTTGAAGTCTGATAATAGATTTAATGCGATGCATCCCGAAATAGAATCAGTATTAGACGAACGTAGTGTGGAACTTTGTGCATTCGTATTAATGCCAAATCATTTTCATCTGCTTGCGCATGAATTAAAAGAAGGAGCTATTTCTTCATATCTTCAACGTATAGAAATCGCCTATACCAAATATTTCAATATAAAACGTGATAGATCGGGGTATCTTTTGCAGGGGCCATTCCAGTCTGTCCACGTAAACACCAACGAACAACTGCTTTACTTATCAGCATACATTCATCGCAATCCGCGAGAACTTAAAGTTTGGGCCAACAAAGAACTCCACTATCCTTGGTCGAGTTACCAGGATACTTTAGTGAAAAATAGATGGGGGCAACTGCTTAAGCACGAAATTATATCAGCCCAATTTTCTGGCCCAAAGGAATATAGAAATTTTGTTGAAACAAGCGGCGCGAAAGAAATTTTTCAAGGCTTACACCTGGATTGATTTTAGGTATTATTAATGTTGTGCAATATCCGATATTGCACAACATGCGGCATAAATCGCAGAAATATTGATTATTACTAGTAGCGCATAGTATCATATTTCTATGCGAATCTCAGCTCAAGAAACTACAAGTAAGGTGGGCGAAAACGTATTGCTAAGGGGTTGGGTAGCGGTCAGGCGCGACCACGGTAAGCTGATTTTTATTGATTTGCGGGATCGTTCCGGCATAGTGCAAGCGGTTTTTGTCCCCGGAGACCCGGAGTTGTTAGCCACGGCCAACAAGATCCGTCCGGAATGGGTGATAGAACTTGAAGGAAAAGTAAAAGAGAGGCCGAAAGGGATGATTAACGATGAAATTGAAACCGGGAAAATCGAGATTGAAGCGACTGGACTCAAGATTTTGAACGAATCAAAAACACCGCCGTTTCCGATTGATAACGACGGCCGTGATGTTGGCGAGGAGCACCGCCTAACTTATCGTTATCTGGATTTGCGCCGCGAGCGCATGCAGAAAAACATTAGATTGCGCCACAAAATCACTTTATTTCTAAGGAATTATTTATCGGTTAAAGGCTTTATTGAAATCGAAACCCCGGTTTTAACCAAAGGAACCCCGGAGGGCGCCCGTGAGTACGTTGTTCCCTCGCGGCTTTATCCCGGAAATTTTTATGTTTTGCCCCAATCGCCCCAGCAGTTTAAACAATTGCTGATGGTGGCTGGCTTTGAAAAATATTTTCAGGTCGCGCGGGTTTTTCGCGACGAAGACCAGCGGGGTGATCGCCAGCCGGAATTTACCCAGCTCGACATGGAAATGAGTTTTGTGAGCGAGGAAGATGTCTTGCAAGTCGGCGAAGAAATGCTAGTTGCATTAGTTGCGGAGATTTGTCCGGATAAGAAGATCTCGCAATTACCTTGGCCGCAGATGACTTATGCCGAAGCCATGGAGAAATACGGCACTGACAAGCCGGATTTGCGAAATGATAAAAACAATCCAAATGAATTGGCTTTCTGTCATATTATTGATTTCCCGATGTTTGAAAAAGACGCGGAAGGGAGCATTCAAGCTATGCACCATCCTTTTACAGCGCCGCTTGACGAGGATAAAAACAAACTTGATTCCGAACCGATGAGTGTTCGCGCAGCCGCCTACGACATAGTGCTAAACGGTTACGAAATATCTTCCGGAAGTATCCGGGTATACCAGCGCGAATTGCAAAATAAAATTTTTAAAATCCTTGGGCTTGCAGATGATGAAATCCAGAAAAGGTTCGGCCATATGCTAGAGGCCTTTGAATATGGCGCTCCTCCGCACGGCGGATTTGCCCCGGGGTTAGATCGGCTGGTTATGGTTTTGGCTGGCGAGCCGAATATTTCCGAGGTAATTGCATTCCCTAAAACCGGAACTGCCAGAGACCTGATGATGGGCGCGCCGTCGGGAATACCGCAAAAGCAGTTGGGTGAACTGGGTATAGCGATCAAAAAAAATGTATAAAGTTGAAACCGAAAAATTTCAAGGGCCGTTAGATGTTCTCCTCAACCTGATTGAGGAGAATAAATTATCAGTAAACGAAATTGCGCTCGCCCAGGTTTCGGACCAATATTTTTCGTACGTGAAGGGGCTCGCTGATTTTCCAAAATTTGAAGTTGCCAATTTTTTGGTGGTGGCGGCAACTTTGATGTTAATCAAATCGAAGTCGCTTCTGCCCGGATTCCGGCTTGAAGAAAAAGAAGAAGCCGATATCGCGGAACTGGAAACGCGCATCCGCATGCTTAAGGTGTTCCGGAAACTTGCCGGGAATATCCGCGAGCTGGCCGCAAGCGACCGCGCCTCTTATTTCCGAGAAAGAATGGCCGGATTTGAAGGGGGTTTTTATCCGCCAAGAGAGACGAACATATCTGCTTTTGCCAATATATTGCGGCTAATTTTAGAAAAAATACCAGTTGTCAGCGAACTGCCGGAAAAGACCATTGAACGTATTGTCAGTATCGAAGAAAAGATGACTGAATTGATAAATCGTATAACTGATAAAGCCGCCCAAACCTTGCGCGGAGTTATTTCGACAAAGGATCGTCAAGAGATTATTGTTACATTTTTGGCGATGCTTGAATTGCTTAAGCAGGGTTTAGTGGTTGTTCGTCAGGAAAAGGACTTCGGGGATATTACTATCGTAAAATCTTAGTTTTTAAGTTTTAGCGCATGGATTTAACAGCTGCGATCGAAGCAATATTATTCATATCCGGCGAACCGGTCACAATTTTCCGCTTGGCTAAACTTATCCAAACCTCCGAAGAAAAAATAAGAGAATCACTGGAAGAGCTTGCAAAAATGCTTGCCGGACGGGGGATTACATTGTTATTAAAAGACGACTCGGCGGCTCTGGCGACTAACCCGGAGCAAGCCGGCATAGTGAGTAAAATTGCCAAAGAGGAATTTGATCGCGGACTTACCCGCGCCGCTCTTGAGACCCTGTCCATAATAATTTACAATGGACCGGTTACCCGTCCGGAAATTGATTTTATCAGGGGAGTGAATTCAAGCTTTACGATTCGTAACCTGATGATTCGCGGGTTAATTGAGCGTTCGCCAAACCCCAAAGACGCTCGGGCATATTTGTACCGGCCGAGTATGCAGCTACTCGCTTTTTTGGGAGTGGAAAAACTGGATAGCATTCCGCAATACGCGGAATTTCGGGCTGAGTTGGATGAATATTTGGGGCAATTAAAAATAGATGAGCCATGAGGCCTATGATTGCGGCTATTGCATTATTTTTTATATTGTTGGCGTTGCTGCAGGTGCCTATCCCAGGCGCGAGTATTTCTATTAAATCCCAACAAGCTGCCGTGGTTGCGGATAGGGTCCAGTCATCGAAAGCGGTTTTTACACCGGTTGAGATTTTAGCCAAGGGCGCGCTAGTGGTTACGTTTCCCGACGGCCAGCGTATTTTTGAAAAAAATTCTGATGAACCGATGGCGCTGGCGAGCCTCGTCAAGCTTATGACTGCGCTTGCGGTAAAAGAAGCCATACCGAATTCCGCGATAACTTTCGGGGTAAGCATATCCGAAGAGGATGTCTTGGTGGAAGGCGACTCCGGTTTTTTAGTTGGCGAGGAGTATGCGGCAGGCGCTTTGCTTGACGCAATGCTGGTCGGATCTTCTAATGATGCCGCCCATGCTTTAGCGCGGGCGAGCATGTTTTATTTGGCAGAAAATGGAGCTAGTCCCGAATTTATTGGCGTATTAAATAACCGGGCGAGAAAGATTGGCTTGTCTCGCGTTTCTTTTTTCAATGAATCCGGTTTAGACGTTTCCGAAACGCGTTCCGGCGGATATGGTTCTGCCAGCGACATAGCAAAGCTAGTAATTTATATTTTGAAAAATTTTCCCGGACTGCTTGATTCCACGCGTTTGCCCGATATCCGGATTGAATCGCTTGCCGGCCGCAAACTCATAGTCCAAAACAGCAATATTTTGGCTAAGTTGTTGCCAGGACTGCTCTTGTCCAAGACCGGTTTTACGGATATTGCCGGAGGGAACTTGGTTATTGCCGCCGACGTCGGGTTTCAAAATCCGGTCATAATTGTGGTGTTGGGTTCAACTGAGCAAGGGAGATTTGAAGACGTGCTCAAATTACATGACGCCGCTAAAATATTTTACCAGCAGTGACTTTAAATGTTATAAAAATTTTCGGTCTTTCCGCTTTATCTTTTTTTGTCGGCATTGCGTTGACGCCGCTATTGACTCATTATTTATACAAATTTCAGCTTTGGCGCAAAGTAGTGCGGGAGTTTGCTCCGGACGGACAGCCGACCCCAATTTTTAATAGGCTGCACGCCGAGCGCGAAAAGAAAGTTCCGCGCATGGGCGGGCTTTTGATCTGGATTGTGCCTTTGGTTTTGTCGGTGGTGTTTTGGCTGCCCGGTTACTTGGGATCGGATTCAGCATTTTTTACGAAACTTAATTTTTTAAGCCGTTCTCAAACCTGGCTTCCTCTTTTTACGCTGGTCGCGGCTTCATTGGTCGGTTTTTTTGACGACATTTTTCAGGTTTACGGCAAAGGCAAATATATTGCCGGCGGCATTAGGTTTACCCGGCGGCTTTCGCTCATTATTCTTATTGCCTTGGTCGGTGCCTACTGGTTTTACTTTAAACTTGAGGAATCCGGCGTATTCATTCCTTTTTTCGGGGAGTTTGAGTTGGGGGCGTTGTTTCCGGTTTTTTTTCTGCTGGTAGTGATTGCCACCTTTTCCGGCGGTGTGATTGACGGCATTGACGGGTTGGCCGGAGGAACTTTAGCCGCGGCATTTTCGGCTTACGCCGGCATCGCCTATTTTCAAAATCAAATTGATCTCGCGGCGTTTTCGGCGGTAATAGTCGGCGTGCTTTTGAGCTTCCTGTGGTTTAATATCCCGCCGGCCCGTTTTTACATGGGTGAAACTGGAATAATGGGGCTTACTACCGCCCTTGCGGTTATTGCTTTTTTGACTGACGCGGTGGCGGCGCTGCCGATCATTGCTTTTCCGATCACGGCCGCGGCTTTGTCTTCGGCGCTGCAACTCGCCTGGAAAAAAATATTCGGACGCAAATTATTTTTGGTTGCTCCGATCCATCACTATTTTGAGGCCATCGGCTGGGCGCCTTACACCGTGACTATGCGCTTTTGGATAGTTGGCGTCGTGTCAGCCATAATCGGAATGGTGATTGCGTTAATTGGGCGAGGATAAAATGTTTTTTCGCAGAAGAAAAAAATATAGCCTGCAAGAGCTTTCGCCGGATGAGATTTTTATGGATTCGGCCAATATCCCGGGTTTCGAGCAGGGCCGTATGGAAGGTCGCCTGGAATTGCCGCTTTCCCGGCGGAGCGTTTCAGTTTTTTTCGCGGCATTCGCCGGTGTAGCGATAATTTTCGCGGCTCAATTATTTCGGCTGCAAGTCATCGAGGCGGAAAAATTTGGTTCGCGCGCCAATTCCAACCGTCTTGAGATTCATTCCATTCTCCCCGAGCGGGGGTTGATCCTCGATCGTTTTGGCAAGAAGTTGGCCTGGAATGATCCTTCTTTTCAGCTAGTCCTTAACGCTTCCTCATTCGGCAAGAATATTAATATCGAAACGCTAAACGGCATTTTATCGTTTTTGGGCGTTGGTATGAAAGAAGGAGATTTAGCGGAATATGCTTCGGCTTTATCCAATCGATTCGAAGATATTGTAATTGCGGATTTACTTGATTGGAAAGAGGTAGAAGCAGTACTCGAGAATTTTCCGGAAGCCTCTTTGCGCGCGCAAGCCTCCTCTGTCCGGCGTTATGTCTCCAATCCCGGATTAGCGCATTTGCTGGGGTTTTTGGGGTATCCCGATCGGGTGGAAGAGGATATTTTTTCTGCCGCCGGAGTAAAATCAGGAAAGTCCGGGATTGAGCTGTTATATAACCGTGAGCTATCTGGTTCAATGGGCAAGCACTCTGTCGAAGTTGACTCAAAAGGCCGGGTTGTTGCCGAGGCCACCCAGGAAGGCGCTAAAAACGGTTCAGCGTTAAATTTAACGATTGACTCCGACCTTCAATTAAAACTCTTCGAAGGCATAGCGGCGGTTGTTCGTGAGCGCGGCTTTAGGGGGGGAGCGGGGGTTATCCTTGACCTTGATTCTGGCGAGATACTGGCTATAACAAGTTTTCCGGAATTTGATTCTAATTTGTTTACTCTTGGAATATCGGTGAAAGATTTGGCAGAAATTTCATCCGATTCGGCTAATCCATTTTTTTTCAGGGCGACCAGCGGATTATATCAGCCCGGGTCAATTATTAAGCCGCTTATCGCGCTTGCCGCGCTAAACGAAGGGACGGTGTCTCCGGAAAAAGAAGTTTATAGTTCCGGTAGCATATCGGTTGCGAATCCTTATTTTCCCGACAAGCCGAGTATTTTCCATGACTGGAAGGCGCACGGTTGGGTTGATATGCGCCGCGCTTTAGCAGTTTCATCCAATGTGTATTTTTACGCTATAGGCGGTGGTTATGGCGATGTTGCCGGTCTTGGAGCAGTCAAGCTTGAAGATTATTTTCGTCTGTTTGGTTTTGACCAGGCCATTGATTTTGTTTTGCCAAACGCCGAGAATTCAATTTTGGGGCTAAATTGGAAAAAAGAGGAAAACCCGGAAGATCCGATTTGGCGGGTTGGCGACACTTACAATTTGAGTATTGGCCAGAGCATGCTCGCTTCACCTTTGCAAATAATTAAGTTTGCCGCCACCCTCGCTCTCGATGGCCGGGTGCCAAAGTTAAAGGTAGTGTCGGATGATTCTAATAAATTAGAATTAGAAATGGCGATGGATATCCCGAAGGAATATTTTTTGATAGTAAAAGAAGGCATGCGGCAGGCGGTTTTGACGGGTACGGCGCAGGCCCTCGCTGGTTTGGGGGTTAGCGTGGCCGGCAAAACCGGAACAGCCGAAATCGGCAACAGCCGGGTGCATTCATGGTTTGCGGGGTTCATGCCTTATGAACATCCTAAAACCGCGATTGTGGTGGTGCTCGAAAATGGCGATTCCCAAAACCTGGTAGGCGCCGCATCAGCCAGCCGGGGAGTAGTGGGCTGGATGGTTGCCAATCGGCCGGAGTATGTTAATAACTCTCTTGACGTTAGCCCATAGTTTACTATAATAGGACAATTATGAAGCAGAACGTGGCAGAAAGCCTAAATAATAGCGAAGATTTTGAATATTTGAGCGAGGGCGGGTTTAAAAAGCTGAAGGGCGAACTCGAGCATTTGCGTACTGCCAAAAGAACAGAAATAGCCGCAAATCTTGAGTATGCTAGGAGTCTGGGGGATTTGTCGGAGAATTCAGAATACCAGCAAGCAAAAACCGACCAGGAATCAAACGAAGTACGAATAGCCGAACTTGAAGATATCCTCGGCCGCGCAGTTATCAAAACTAAGAGGGATTCCAAAGCGGTGGATGTCGGAACGATTGTTACGGTAGAGCGCCAGGGTATTGCTGGTTTCGAAGACTATACTATCGTTGGTTCCGAAGAGGCAGACCCGATGAGCCGGAAAATCTCAAACGAATCGCCGATAGGGCGGGCTTTTTTGGGCCGTCAAGTCGGAGAGACAGTAGAAGTTCATGCCCCGAACGGCATTGCCCTCTACAAAATACATAAAATCGGATAATCCCCTCTATTATGTGATTTTCTGGTGTCGGGGTAAAATAAAAGCATGTCTCTGGAAGATATTCGCAATGAGCGGATAAAAAAATTAGATTATCTGCGGGAAGCCGGATTTAATCCATATCCGGCAAAGACCGAGCGCGATATCTCGATCGCCGAAATCCACAAAAGGTTTGCTGATTTTTTGCGGCCCGAAAAGAAAATCTCGATTGCCGGAAGGGTAATGGCTAAACGCGAACACGGCGGGTCAATGTTTTTAGATCTAAAAGATGCTTCAGGTAAAATCCAAATTTACTTTAAGAGAGATATCTTGAAAGATTCTTACGATTTGGCCGTGCAGACGCTGGATATCGGCGATTTTATTTCGGCAAGCGGCAGCTGCTTTAAAACCAAAAAGGACGAAGAAACGATTGAAGCCGTAAACTGGCAGATATTGTCAAAGTCCTTGCGGCCGCTTCCGGAAAAATGGGAGGGGTTGAAAGATATCGAGGAGCGGTTTCGTAAGCGTTATTTGGATTTGTTGATGAGCGATGATGTGCAGAGGCGGCTCGGAGCGCGTTCAAATATGATTTCTTTTTTGAGAATGGCTCTCGAGAAAGAAGGATTTTTGGAAGTGGAAACTCCGATCTTGCAGCCAATCCCGGGCGGAGCCGAAGCCCGTCCGTTCGTTACCCACCATAACGCCCTTAATTACGATTTTTATTTGCGAATCGCGCCGGAACTTTATCTGAAACGTCTCTTGGTCGGCGGGTTTGAAAAAGTTTTTGAATTTGCGCGTAACTTCCGCAACGAAGGCATTGACCGCGACCATAACCCGGAATTTACAATGCTCGAATTATATTGGGCCTACCAGGACTCCGCAGGATTGATGGGATGGGTGGAAACTTTCGTGAAAAAAGCAGCGGAGCATTTAGGGTATAAAGATTTTGCTTCTAAGAAGTGGGCAACAGTTGAATTCTCAGATATTTTTAAGAAGCACTCCGGGAAAGACTACAAAGAAATTCCAGCTCGCGAATTGGATGAAGTTTTTAAGCGCCAAGTGCGTCCAAAAATCATAGATCCGACATTTGTTGTTAATTATCCGGAGACGATAATGGCGCTGGCAAAATTCCGCGCGGATAACCCGCTTTTAACCGAAAGCTTCCAACTA
This sequence comes from uncultured Candidatus Saccharibacteria bacterium, assembly GCA_964362625.1. Classification (GTDB taxonomy): domain Bacteria; phylum Patescibacteriota; class Minisyncoccia; order 1-14-0-10-42-19; family 1-14-0-10-42-19; genus CAYIFA01. The sequence continues at coordinate 6,768 of CAYIFA010000016.1, read as the reverse complement.
ATCGTCGGGGGCACGGAGCTCGCCAAAGGATTTTCCGAAATGAATGATCCGTTGGCTCAGCGCGAACAAATGGAACGGCAAGAAAAAGATTTTAGAAGTGGTAGAGCCGAAGCATCTCGGCTGGATGAAGATTTCTTAGAAGCTCTAGAATATGGCATGCCGCCAGCCGCAGGGTTGGGTATCGGCATTGATCGCTTGGCGATGCTTTTAACTGGCGTTGAAAATATTCGTGAAGCCGTGTTTTTTCCGACGTTGAGGCCGAAATGAGTTTTTCAAAATTTTAACAACAACCCCCCGCTTGATTAAGGCGGCTTTTTTGTTGTTTCACGAATTGTGCCCTGAACCAGTGCAAAGCACGGTTCGGGGCTACAGAGCACCGTGTTCCGGCCTTGCCGGAACTCTGGTGCTCTGTGGATAACTATAGTTGCTATGTGTTTCACGGTGGGATATCATATTAATGAAGTGGTAAATTGTGGAAAACCGGTGGACAGTGTGAATAACTAACTCAGATGCGTTAAATTTCGTATATTTACCCACAATTTCGTATATTTCACATTATGTTGATCGGCGAGTTTGCGCATACGCTAGATATCAAGAAAAGAGTGTCGCTTCCGGCGAAATTCCGCAAGGAACTGGGCCGGAGGGCGGTCATCACCCGTGGGCTTGATGCATGTTTGTTTGTTTATTCCTTGAAGGAATGGGCGAAGGTAGCGGAGAATCTGGCTGGGCTATCAACTGGGCAGGCCTCCACCAGAAATTTCGTTCGCTTGTTTTTGGCCGGGGCTTCCGAAGTTGATTTCGATTCTCTTGGCCGGATATTGATACCGGATTACCTTAAAGAATACGCCGGGCTTAAAGATAAGGTTGTCATCACCGGGGTATATAAACGTTTGGAAATATGGGATGCGGCAAGATGGGCTATTTACAAATCAGAGATTGAAAAACAAACAGATATGCTGGCCGAAAAGTTGGGGGAGATAGGCGCGTATTAAAATGCATGTTCCAGTTCTTTTAAACGAAGTTATCCAATTTTTGCAGCCCGAAAAATGCCGAAGGATAATTGACGCAACCGTTAATGGCGGCGGGCATGCCGGAGTAATACTTAAATTTTTGCCAAAAGACGGAATTCTAATCGGCATCGATCGAGATAAAGATGCTATAGAAAAAATTTCTGAGAATTTTAAAGACGATAAAAGATTTCACGCGGTGCATGGGAATTTCCGAAATATCAAAGAATTAACCAGAAAATTCGGCAAGGTTTGGGATGGCATTCTTTTCGATCTCGGTCTAAGCTCAAATCTTCTGGAGGAGTCGGGCCGCGGGTTTAGTTTCATGAAGGACGAGCCGCTTGATATGCGTTTTGACGCGGCTGACCGGCTTACTGCTAAAGAGATTATCAATAACTGGCCGGAAATTAAATTGGCGGAAATTTTTTATAAATATGGCGAGGAGCGATTTTCAAGAAAAATAGCTAAAGGAATTGTCTGGCGGCGCAACAAATCCGAGATAAGCACTACCGCAGATCTAGTTGGCGTTATCAAAGAATCGCTGCCGGTCATATATTTACGAAAATTAAGAATCCATCCAGCGACCCGGGTGTTTCAGGCTTTGCGAATTGCGGTGAATGATGAACTGGCCTCACTGGAGGATGCCTTAAAAGCGAGCTGGGAGATTCTTGGTAAGAATGGACGTTTGTCCGCAATCTCCTTTCATTCTTTGGAGGATCGCATAGTTAAGCAGAGCTTTAAAAATTTCAAGAGTTTTTCGGGCAAGGCAGTTATTTTGACCAAGAAGCCAGTAGTGCCATCAGTTGGGGAAGTGCATGTGAATCCTCGGGCGCGATCAGCTAAATTGCGCGTAATACAAAAATAAAATGAGCGACAACCCATATTCAACAATAAATTTAAAAAATAACGATTGGGCGAATCGGAAGTTTTCGTTCGTCGCAACAATATCGCTGACTTTAATCTTGGCGGTTTTTCATATATATTTTATTTATGCCGCAGTCAGCGTTTCACGAGAACTGGCCTTGCTTCGGAATGGATTATCCGATATCGAGTTTGTGTATCAAGAGGCCGTCCGGACCCGTCAGAGCGTAATGGCTCGTTATGAACATGAGTATATGGAAGTTGGTAGTTATTCGCGAACGAAAAACCCTGAATTCGCTTCACGCGTCTCAAGTCTGGTGTTAAGGTAGCCCGACTCGCGGCAATTTTATTAAATATGGTATCTGTTAAACGCCTAATAGCGGTGGGAGTGTTGCTTACTTGCTTTGGCATTTTAATTGTCACGCGTCTTTTCTTTCTCCAGATTGCCGAAGGTGATTATTACAGTACGCTTGCCGAACGCCAGCAGATTTCCTCGCAAATACTTGCCGGCCGCCGGGGTGAGATAAAAATTCAGTCGAAAGACGGCAAGCCGGCGAGCATTGCCACCACCCGTAACGGCTCGCTTTTGTATGTCAATCCAATGAAGCTGGTTAACGCCACGAGCACTTTCAAAACGCTTTCCGCTTTACTGGCCGGTCACGGCCTGCGGATAGATGAAGCGGATTTCTTTAATTTCGCCCAAAAATCTAATGATCCTTTTGAAATTCTTTTGAAGCGGCTTGACCCATTGGTAGCTGACGAAATTATCGGATCAAATCTGCCGGGCATTGGAACAATTGGGCAGGAATGGCGTTTTTATCCATTTGGCGGTTTTGCCGCGCATGCAACGGGTTTTGTCGGGTTTGACGAATTCGGCGAGGAACACGGACGATATGGACTGGAAAGTTTTTATGAAAAAACTTTGCAAGGGATAGCCGGATTCCGTCAGGGGCCCGAAGGTTACGGCGGGCTTCTTCTGAATTTCAGCCGCGGATTATTTACATCGGCTTCCGAAGGCAAAGACATAGTATTGACGCTGGATTTACGGGTCCAAGAAGAACTGGAAGCTCGCTTGGATGAGGTTTTTCGGCAGTGGCATCCACGCCACGCAGCCGGGTTGATAATCGAGCCCAAAACCGGACGAATTCTGGCCATGGCTTCCAGGCCGGAATTTGACCTTAACGATTTTTCAAGCGTTTCTGATATATCATATTTTACCAACCCTCTTGTTTCATCAATTTTTGAACTAGGCTCAGTATTTAAACCGCTTACCATGGCTTTTGCCCTTGATAGCGAGGCGCTTACGCCGGAGACGACCTATTATGATGCCGGCTTCGTTGATATCGGCCCCGCGCATATAAGCAATTATGACGGTAAGGGGCGCGGTACGGTAAATATGCAAGAAGTTTTGAATCAGTCCTTAAACACCGGCGCGGTTTTTGCCGCAAACAAACTAGGCAAAGAAAAATTTCTTGATTATATCGAAAAATTCGGCCTTGATGAAAAAACTGATATTGATTTGCCTAGCGAATCCATCGGCGACATTTCTAATTTATATACCATGCGCGACGTTGAATTCGCCTCCGCTTCATTCGGGCAGGGGATTGCGATTTCGCCAATGTCATTTGTGCGGGCAGTATCGGCGCTGGCCAATGGCGGAGTTCTTATGCGTCCTTATGTTGTCGAAAGGATTGAGCGGGATGGCTTGCCGGACGAGACGCGCTCGCCACGCGAGGTTCGGCGCGTCATATCCGAAAAAACTTCGCTCGAAATATCACGGATGCTTGTTAACGTCGTTGACGATGCCCTCTTGGGCGGCGGGCTTGGCCCTAAAAATTATTCAGTCGCGGCTAAAACCGGAACCGCTCAAATCCCCAATAAAGATGGCAAAGGATATTCCGGAGAATTTCTCCATGCATTTTTCGGTTACGCTCCGGCCTATGATGCTAAGTTCTTGATTTTTCTGATGCTGGAGGCGCCGCAGGGGGTGGAATACGCGTCGCAATCTCTCGGCCATTCTTTTCTTGATTTAACGAATTTCTTACTGCATTATTATGAAATACCGCCTGACCGGTGAGAACTATAGACATGAAAGTTATGAAATCCACAATAATTGCAATATTATTTGCCGAGGTAAGATTGATTCTGCATAAATATAAGCCAGAAATAATTTCTATCACCGGAAGCGTTGGAAAGACTTCCGCCAAAGAGGCAGTTTACGAAGTTGTAAAAGCGTCCGGGTCGTGCCGCAGAAGTGATAAGAACTACAATAGTGAAATTGGCGTGTCGCTTGCGGTTATCGGGATGGCTAACCCTTGGTATTCGCCGTTAGGTTGGCTTTTGGTTTTTTTGCGAGGATTATCGCTGATCATTTTTAAACACGATTTTCCCAAAACTTTGGTTTTAGAAGTTGCGGCCGATCGTCCGGGCGATATAAAAAAGTTAGCCGATCTAATAAATCCGCACATTGCGGTAGTCACCGCAATTGGTGAAGTGCCAGTTCACGTAGAATTTTTTTCCGGACCGGAGGAAGTTGCCTATGAAAAATCCAAAATTCTAAGTAATTTGCAGGGGGCTGATTTTGCAATTTTGAATTTTGATGATTTGGCTGTGCTAAAAATGCGCCGTGAAATCCGCGGGCATGTTTTAACGTTCGGGTTTGGAGAAGGAGCCAATATTCGAGCGACAGATTATAAACTTGTCTTTGGAGAAAATAACGGCGCCCAACGTCCGGTGGGCATTACATTTAAATTATGTCATGACGGGAGAGTGGTGCCTTTTCGTATTTTTGATACATTCGGAAAGACGCAGGTTTATGCCGCGCTTGCCGCTACCACAGTCGGTATAGTTAAAGGAATGAATTTGGTTGATATTTCGCAGTCATTGACTCGATATCGATCTCCCGTTGGCCGGTTGAGTTTGATTGATGGAATCAGGCAAAGTTTAATCCTCGACGATAGCTATAACGCGTCGCCCGCGGCGATGCATGCCGCGTTGGATTTAATGAGGGAGTTGCCGGCCAAAAGAAAAGTCGCGGTTTTGGGCGATATGCTGGAACTCGGAGAGTATACTGAATTAGCGCATCGGGCAGTCGCCGGGCGGCTGGGTGGCGTCGACATCTTGATTACAGTCGGGTCTCGTGCTAAATTTATCGCAGACGAGGCGCGGAAAAACGCATTCGCGCGAGAAAACATATTTGAGTTTTATGAATCCGAGGAGGCCGCGGCCGAGATCAAAAAGAAGGTCATTCCCGGCGATCTGATTTTAGTTAAAGGTTCGGAATCAATGCGCATGGAGAAAATTGTTGAGGCGGTGATGGCCCATCCGGAGAAAGCCGGTGAGTTGCTGGTAAGACAGGAGCGGGAGTGGAAAAATAAATAATGCCGTCATCGTCTAGTCCGGTCTAGGACGCATGGTTCTCATCCATGTAACCCGGGTTCAAATCCCGGTGACGGCGCAAAACTGCTATTTTTGACATGAAATTGGATAATTTGATAGGATTTAGGTAATGCTAAACGTAAAATGGAAGATAGTAATTTCCGCCCTCTTTACGGTTTTGGTCGTTGCCGGAGCTGGATATTTTGCTTTCAACAAATTTTGGCCATTGGGGAATAATGCGGGTGGCCAGCCAGCGTTAAGCATCGGCGAATGGTGGGAAAAGCCTTCTGGCGCACCCTCGGAATCAGACACGGTTACAGTGGACGGCGGTGAAACGCAACCAATTGCAGCTGGAGATTTGAGTCAAGTTTATGTGAGCGATGTCTATGGTTTTTCGTTTCGATATCCCGAAGGACTTAGCGTGAATGATATGTCGGAGGAAGCCGGCAGTTTGGTTTTGGTTCAGGGCCCGGGCCAAAACTCTTTCCAGGTTTTTATAACTCCGTTTGACGAAGCGGCGGCCGAATTAACCCCCGTACGAATACAGGCCGATTTGCCAGACATTAAGATAGAAAACTCGCAAGATATAGTTTTTGGCGGTGGGAATATTCCGGCGCTAATCTTTGAGATCGAGAATCAATCTATCGGGAAAACCCGTGAAATATGGTTTGTTTGGCCGCCCGAACCGCTTCCGCACGGCAATTATCTTTATCGAGTTACCGCTTATTCCGACATGGATGCGTTTTTGGGCCCTATTCTCGAAACCTGGAGCTTTAACAGGCAATAATCACGAAAGTAGCGCGCCGATTATTTTTTGGTGGCCGTTTAAAAACGCCGCGGCCGGCATTTCATCCTTGCCATCCGGTTGAATTTTTATTATTTCCAGAGCGCCGTCCGATGTTCCAACCGCGAATGATTTTGCGGTCCTAAATACTTCTCCGTCCGCAATCTCAGATGGCCTGGGGGTTACTTCTGCCGCGATAATCTTTAGGCGCAGTGTACGCGCGCTTGTTTTATAAAAAGTGAATGTCCCCGGGTTTGGGAGGTATGCCCTTATTTTTCTTTCGATTACTTCCGCCGGCTCATGCCAATTAATATGTCCGTCTTCCTTGGCAACTTTTTTAGTATAAACCGCCTCGTCGTGATTTTGTTCTTCCGGTTTGATTTTCCCGGCAACCCAGTCGGGAATTGTTTCAATAAGCAAATTTGCTCCTAAGTCCGCCAACTCTTGTTCGAGTTCTATATAAGTCAATTTTGAACTTTGAATTTTGAACTTTGAATTTACGACTATTGGCCCATGGTCCATTTCTTCATCCATAAGCATTATCGTTACCCCGGCCTCCTTGTCGCCGTTTAGGATGGCGGCTTGGATCGGACTTGCTCCGCGATATTTTGGGAGCAGCGACGGATGAACATTAATGGCGCCGTATTTTGGAATATTCAGTAAGTCCTTCGGTATTATTTTTCCGTAAGATGCCACAATGAATAAATCGGCATTTTCAATTTTCAATTTTAAATTTTA
>CAYIFA010000015.1:0-17596 GCA_964362625.1 uncultured Candidatus Saccharibacteria bacterium | reverse complement strand
CCTCGCCGGCCCTATTTCCGGATGATCCCGAAATTGCCGAAATCGGCGAACCGTGGCTGAAAGCATACATAATAGCTCCGGCCTCGGAGTCCGGACATATTTTCGCCATGCCCGAAGAATATGAAATGAATATTGCCGCGAGCGATAATTTCGGAGAGTCTAGGGTAAAAGTTACGATCGAAATTCCGCTCCGGGAACTAATGCGGGATTTTTATGACCGGTTAAAAAGCATAACTTCAGGATATGCCTCGCTGGACTATGAGCCGCTTGAATATCGTCCGACCGACGTAACCCGCTTGGATATTTTAGTTCACGACGAACGAGTGCCGGCCTTTTCGAGAATCGTAGCCGACAAACGCGTAGAAAGAGAAGCGCGCCAAGTTGTTGAAAAACTAAAAAACATAATACCCAAAGAATTGTTCTCATTTAAAATTCAAGCCGCGGCGCATGGAAGGATTATCGCCTCCGAACAAATTTCGGCTCTAAAAAAAGACGTGACTGGTTATCTTTACGGCGGTGACAGAACCCGCAAAATGAAACTCTGGCAAAAGCAGAAAAAAGGCAAAAAGAAACTAAAAGCCGCCGGGATGGTTAATATTCCGCATGAGGTTTACGTTAAAATGCTGAAATCAAACTAATAAAACGCCGGAACGATTAAAAATCCGACCATGGCAAGTATTGCGAGAATACTAATCGCGGTCCAAATTGCTTGATAGCGTTTTTTTTGTCTTAGGGTGGGCATATCGTAAAACTATTGATATTATATAATATCATGGTCCGGATTCAAATAGAACGGGGTTTAAATTTCAGAAAAATATTATATTCCTGGCCGGTGGTGCTGATTTTGGCGGTAATAATGGCGACAGTCGGCGCAAAAACTTTTCGCTCCTGGCAAAACTACCGCATAATCGCCAAGGAATACGAAAAACTCCAAGAAAAAGCCGCCGAGGTTGAAAAGAACAAGAAAGAAGCCGAAGAAAGCCTCGCACTCCTAAACGATGAATATGGCCGCGACCGGATTATCCGGGAACAATTTGAGATGCAGAAAAAAGACGAAAAAGTTATTATTATCCTCGATAAAGACGGACGCGGGCAAACGGATCCAGAAATTCAAGACAGCCAATCGATTTTTTACCGGATTAAAAATTTTATCATAAATATATTTTCGCGGGGTTAAAAAAATAATAAGCGGTCGTAGTTTAGTGGCAAAATGGTTGCTTCCCAAGCAACAGCTGCGGGTCCGATTCCCGCCGACCGCACCAAAATCAGTAATTGAATCAGCCCCACTTTCGGATTTGACAAATAGGGGGTAGGGGTATAACATATATGAGGTCGGGCTAAAACACTATTAATTCTATTAAAAACTATGCATCACCAAGTTGATCAAAAAATAAAAGGCCGTGCCCTTCATCGGGCAAAGATACTTAAAGGCCAGTTCGATGGTCTTGTTAGGGCTATTGAGAAAGAGGAATATTGCCCCACCCTATTGGAGCAGTCCCTCTCTATCCAAAGGTCGCTCAAAAGTCTCGACAGCTTCCTCTTGGAAAACCACCTCCGGTCACATGTAAAGCACCAAATGCAAACAAAGGGAGATGATGAGAAGGCAGTCAAAGAATTAATCAGGATTTATAATCTGTCGAATAAATAAGCGATATGCGTACACAAACGTACAAAGTAAAAGGCATGCATTGCGCTTCCTGTTCCTCGGTTATCGAGAAGACTTTTAAGAAAGTTGAGGGAGTGCAATCAGTGGAAGTTAATTACGGCACGGAAAAAGCCAAGGTTTCTTTTGATCCGTCAAAGACGAACCCCCACGATCTTTCCAAGCATATTGAGCCACTCGGCTATTCATTGGAAGTTCCTTCCACTGCCGAGGAGGTGGGCATGTCTGAAAGCGAGCATGCGGCGCATTTAGGGCTTAATCAATCCAAAAAGGAAAAAGTTGCTGAGGTTGCGGATATGCGGACTAAAGTTTTGTCGGCCATTCCTCTTGCGATTTTCGCGGCCATTGTCATGAGCTGGGATATTCTTGCTCAATACGGACTTGTGTCAGAAATGGATTTTGTAGTGAAGGAATTTTTCCATCATCTCCTGCCGTTAATGGCAACCTACACACTTTTTGTTGTTGGCAAGCCATATCTGCTCGGCTTTTATAGATTCCTCCGGTACGGCAAGGCAAATATGGATACGCTCATCGGCATTGGAACCGTTGCCGCATTTTTATACAGCTTTGCTGTTACCGCTTTTGAGGAAACATTGCGGCCTTTTATAAATGTCGAGTATCAATACTATGATGTGACGATTGTGGTGATTACATTCATTGCGCTCGGTAAATACTTGGAAGCTCGGTCAAAAATAAAGACTGGCGATGCCATAGAAAAGCTACTCAATCTTCAGGCCAAGACGGCGTTAGTTATTCGAGATGGAAAAGAGGTGGAAATTTCCATAAATGATGTTAAACATGGCGATCTGATCATTGTTAAGCCGGGAGCGAAGATCCCCGTAGACGGCGTGATAACCGATGGCAGTTCTTTTGTTGATGAATCTATGGTCACAGGAGAACCGATGCCGGTGCAGAAAAAGATCGGGGACGGTGTGGTGTCCGGAACAATCAACACCAGCGGCTCGTTTACATTCAAAACAACAAAGGTTGGGTCGGAAACTCTGCTCGCCCAGATCATCAAGATGGTCGAGGATGCCCAAGGAAGTAAGGCTCCCATACAGGCACTCGCAGATAAAATTTCATCGGTCTTTGTGCCGACTGTGTTGGCGATCGCTTTCCTTTCTCTCGGTGCATGGCTCATTGTTGGGTCGCAATACTTGGGATTCTCCCGAGCTCTGTCATTCGGTCTCGTTTCGTTCGTGGGTGTTCTCGTCATTGCGTGTCCGTGCGCCCTCGGTCTTGCCACGCCGACAGCGATCATCGTTGGCGTCGGTAAGGGGGCAAAGGAAGGCATTCTCATCAAAGATGCCGCTACGCTTGAAAAGCTCCACAAGGTAAACACGGTTGTCGTTGATAAAACCGGAACAATCACTATCGGAAAACCAACCCTTGTAGATATACAAAATCTCTCAAACCTAAAAGATAGTGAGCTTGTGTCAATCCTCGCTTCGCTTGAGAAGAAGTCGGAACATCCGATCGCTCATGCGATCGTGAATTACGCACTGGAGAAAAATATTCCTGTATCTGATGTTTCAAGCTTTGAGGGCATACAAGGCAAAGGGCTCAAGGGAACAATCAAGGATGTTGAATATTTTGCAGGCAACGCAAAGCTTATAAGCGATCTCAAAATTTCGTTTGATACGGCAAAACTTAACGTGTTTACTTCGCAAGGAAAAACACCGGTCATTCTCGCTACCAAAGAAAAAGTTCTCGGTTTTATCATGGTAGCCGATGAGATAAAGGCGGAGTCAGTCGAGGCCGTAAAAAATCTACACGCTCTCGGAATCAAAGTGGTTATGCTTACCGGTGACGATGAAAAAACCGCCAAGTACATAGGATCACTGGTGGGTATTGATGACGTTGTCTCCCATGTACTGCCGCGGAATAAACTTGAAAAGATAAAAAGACTTCAATTGCAAGGTCTAGTTGTTGCCATGGCTGGTGATGGCGTGAACGACGCCCCTGCACTTGCCCAGGCAGATGTAGGTATCGCTATGGGTACCGGAACTGATGTGGCAATAGAATCGGCTGGCATCACCCTTCTCGGCGGAGATATCTCAAAGCTCGTGAAAGCAATCAAGCTCTCGAAAATGACCATGCGAGGAATCAAGCAGAATCTGTTCTGGGCTTTCATCTACAATATCGTCGGCATTCCCTTGGCGACTGGGGCCTTGTATCCGGTCTTTGGATGGCTCCTCAATCCCGTCTTTGCCGGATTCGCTATGGCAATGTCGAGCGTATCAGTGGTGTCGAATTCATTACGAATCAAAAGTAAGAAATTATAACTATGAAAACATACACATTCCACGTTTCCGGCACTCACTGCGCTTCATGCAAAATCTTTATTGAAGATACTTTAAACGAACAGATTGGTATTGAGCGTGCCAGCGTAGATTTGAAGCGAGGAACCGTCTCATTCGACACAACTCTCGATGAGAGCCGGCACAAACTCGCGGAAATACTGACTGAAAAGATACAGCACAACGGCTATTCTCTTTCCGTTGCGAAAAAATCCGAAGCGAAAAAAGATAATGGTGTCATTTGGCAGGCAATGCCTATTGGCCTGGCGTTTTTGGCTCTCTTTTTCATTGTACAGAAATCGGGAATTTTAAATCTCGGAATTGGCGGACAAACAACTCCGGTAACAAGTTTTATTATCGGTCTCATCGCTTCGGTTTCCAGCTGTCTTGCCATAGTCGGCGGGTTGGTCTTATCGCTTTCGGCAAAGGTGTCGCAGGACAATGTTAGCGATACTAAGACGTTCGTGCTTTTTCACACAGGAAGGCTGGTCAGCTTTGCAGTATTAGGCGGAGTTCTTGGTGCGCTTGGCAATGCTATCGGCATTAACTTTACCCTTACATCGATCTTGGGACTTTTGGCTTCGATCGTGATGCTACTCCTCGGTTTGAATCTGGTCGGCGTGTTTGCTAAAAATAAAATTGCATTTCCTTCAGGAATTTTCAATTTCTTTAGAAGAATAGAGCATAAAACTTTTACGCCGCTCATTATCGGTTTCGCTACGTTTTTTCTGCCATGCGGATTTACCCAGTCTATGCAGGTTTCTGCGCTCGGAAGCGGATCGTTTATGTCTGGGCTCCTTTTAATGCTTACATTCGCGCTTGGAACACTGCCAATGCTCGTACTACTTTCTTTCGGATCGGCATCGTTTGCACACGGAAAACACGCTCCGCTATTTTTCAAATCTGTAGGAGTAGTTGTAATCGGTCTCGGATTGTTTGCGCTACTTGCTGGGCTTGCCGGGCTCGGAATTATCAACCCACTATTTAACATATAAACCTATGAATAAAACTGCTTTAATTATCATCACGGTCGCACTTATCATAGGCCTCGGCATTATATTTCTAGGACAGTCAAATAATAACTCTGACACCGCCGATAATCAGTCTGCGCAAAATGTTGAAATAAGAGACGGGATTCAATATATCACCGTGAATGCAAAGGGCGGCTATTCACCAAAAGTATCTACGGCAAGAGCTGGCATCCCCACAAAACTCATTGTCAAGACAGATGGCACTTACGATTGTTCAGCATCACTTGTAGTTCGCTCGGTTGGCTTTCAAAAAATCTTAGCCCAGACCGGGGAAGAAGTTATTGATTTGGGCATACCAAAAGCAGAACAACCGCTTCAAGGGCTTTGCAGTATGGGCATGTACAATTTTTCCATCAATTTCAATTAGAAAAAGGGACTCGGCCGTCGAATCGAGCCATAAAAATTAAAAAATGATAATGTGGGGATGGAACGGCATGATGGGCAGAAACTCCATCAATACAAGAAAAATTGGGTATCTTAACTTATGTATTTTCCGGACTGATTTTGCTATTCGGATGTATTTCTATTTGGACGGGAGTTGTATTTTACGCATTGAGCAAACGGACTAGCATTTAATTTCTAGGGAGTCCCGCTCGCACCCCTCTCGTCCTGTGCGAGCGGAGCGAGCGGTGGTGGGGCTGATCCAATACTAGATTTAAGTCTGGTATTCTTGGTAGAATTAAGCTAACATGAACGCGTTTTTTTATCTTGTTGATTTTATCATCCACATCGATACGCACTTGGGCGCGATTATCGAAAGTTACGAGATGTGGACATACGCTATTTTGTTCCTGATAATTTTTCTGGAAACCGGGATAGTGCTCGCTCCTTTTTTGCCGGGCGATTCGCTTTTATTTGCCGCCGGTACTTTTGCCGGCATTGGAATATTAAACCCGATTTTGCTTGCCGTATTGCTTGCTCTTGCAGCGATACTTGGCGATACCGCTAACTATCGGATCGGCTATCATTCATCCTCACGGATTTTTAAAAAAGAAGCCAAGTTGTTAAATGAATCCTACCTTGAAAGAACCCGAAAATTCTATGAAGCGCACGGCAAAAAGACTATAATTATCGCGCGATTCATCCCGATTATCCGGACATTCGCTCCATTTGCGGCCGGGTTGGGGAAGATGAACTTCCGACAATTTGCCGAATACAATATTCTTGGTGGGATTTTGTGGGTGACTCTTTTTGTTTCTGCCGGATATTTTTTCGGCAATATCCCGCTAGTCCGTAAGAATTTTTCACTGGTGATACTCGGCATAATCCTAACATCAATAATCCCGACTATTTTTGAATTCGTAAATCGCATGGCCGCCAAAGACAAATAGACGCCCGCAAGGGGCCCCCGGGTGCTGCGCTAAAAGCCCCGCGCAATGCGCAGGGCTTAATATTACGAAAACTTTTCGGCCAAGTTCTTATCAATAACATACAGACAAATTTCTTTGGCGCCCTGTTCGGTATAGCCGAATTTGTTAATGAGGCCGTTAACCATGAAGGTAATATGCTCTTTTAAGCGTGTATCAAATGTTTCAAATTCGTTTGTGCCGTAACACTTGATTGCTTCACGAAAACTAGGATTTTTTACAAACGGTACCAACACTTTTTCCTTCAGGTTTCTGACATAGGAGACGAATAAATCTTTGTAAAGATCGGATTCGAGCAGGCGTCCCCCTTTGGCCACCGCAATAGCATACTTTTTCTGGGTTTCCTGGGCAGATTTTGCGGTATCGCTATCAGACATATCCCTACCGGCAATACGACTGGCCACCAGTTTAAGAAAAACCAGCGTAATTTCCAACTCCTCATTCGTCAGCGGATTCCTTACTCTCATCCCCAAATCATAGTTAACTGCGAATAAGAAATTTAAAATGTCTCGGGAAATCTGTTCTTCGTTATAAAAATATACGGCCTCTTTCATTTCATTCAAAACCGCGTAATCGTATGAACCTATTAGCGAGGCCAAAAAATTCTTTGGTATATTTTTATCACGGCGGTCCCGGCCTATCCGATGCTTAAAGAAGTCATGGATGTTTTCCATATTAACCAGACTGGTTCTCCCGCTATAGCGGCTGAAAAATTCGCTAAACAACACTATGGAGTCCCGGCCGGAGAATCCTTTATCCCCCTCGTTTTCGCCTTCCGCGATCAAAGCCCGCCGCATCGGAGCGGTGAATTTTTTCCGATCTTCTTCAGAAAGCCAGCTTGGTATAATGCCCGCATATATTGCCATGCGCAGAAGCAAGCCGTGTTCGTCGCAATATTTCTTGTATTTATCCAGATCGGTAATCCACTCCGCTAGCGGCTTGCAGTCAGTACTCATTCGAGAAGAAATAATGACCCGCGAAAAATTTTCAAGGACTCTAGGCAGAAAACTCGCTTCGATTGAAGACCCAAAAATACTGCGATAAATATCCACTTCAGTTGAAGGTTCCAATACATAGGGGATCTTATTATACTGAATCCTCCCCTGGAACGATTCCATGTCATTTTCCTCAAAAACCTCTTTGTCTTCGGGATTCATCAAAGCAAAAAAAAGCGAGTTGACTTGTTCTTCTATTTCGCCAACCTTATGCACGCCTTCGCTAATAACGTTATGGAGCTCCAGTAAACGTCCTTCATTGTGGCCCTTCACATCCATAACCACATAGATTCCGTTATTGGTCCGAGCCAAAGAAGAAAACGCGTATTTCACGCGGGACGCTCCGAACAGTTTATCCAAACTCTCCTGCACTGGCTTGCTCGTCAGGATCTCGCCTTGCGGCCGGCCGTTGTCGTGCCCCCACATTGACTGATCGCCGGGATTGAAAATGCTTACCCCTTGCCCCAGACGTCGGTCAAAATTATAGGGCCGGGCTTTCAGCATCTTAAAAACCTTATCAATCGAGCCGAGTTTTTCCAAAGATAGTTCGAAAATCGATTTGCAGATAGTGCATATCTCTCCGGTAATTATCCATTCGTTCTCTTTATTCTTAAGAATTTTTAACCCGGCCTCCGAGTCGTCGCCGAGCAATTTTTTTAAGAAATCAACGCGGAGCCCTTTGGGCACCATAAGAACCGGATAATCGTGGCTTGGACAAGGTATTATCAATTTTTTAGAATCCCGGTTATCCGGAAAGAAAAGCCCTTCGTCGATTTCCCAAAGAACTTCAAAAATTTGGCCTTCCTTGGTCTTGGTATATTCGGCAAAAGTTCCTAACAGATTGTTTAAGAAAGTACTCTTGCCGCAGCCGGAAGGGCCTTCGTAGCAATAAATCCGATTTTGCTGGAACCCCTGCCGCAGGCTTTCGATTTGACGGATGAACCGGTTGGCAAAAAGCCGATCGGCAAAGAAAGGATTATCCGATTTTTCGGCAAAGAGTCTCCGGCAGTCGTATTTTACGAAGCCGATTGACTCCGGATCGTCGGGATATTCATCTACTCCTTCGCCGACATAATTCTTAACCATGTCATAAAACAGCTGAAATATATTCCTTAGCACCCGCTCCGGCCGGGACGCGGCAAGTTCCAAAAACTCTTCCCAACTCAGTGTTACGCGCTTTTCGATTTTTCCTACTTCGGAGTCCAAATACTTTACGGCATCTCTTACGCCCGGCATTTTTATCCTCCTATGCTTTTGTCAAGGTAAGACGATTTCGAGCGTTTCCTGGCTTATCTATTAGTAAAGTTAACATAAAAACAAAAATTGCTCCAGCCGCAGCTGAAGCAATCGCTATACTTTAACTTTCATAATAGGGAGGGGCAGTTTCCGATCCTAAAACGGCCCGGGAAACTTTACGTTTTTCGCAAGTATAAAGTACTCTTACCTTTTTTTGTTTCGGGTTGCTTTGAGCTTCCCACCAATTCTTCGGCTGTATTCTTTCATATTCAGTTGTCTCAAGTTTTACCGGCCGCTCGGCTAAAAACTCCAAGCCAATGAGTACCGGCTTAATGTACCTGGCGTATAGCGACCGGCCCTCGTAAATATGATCAAGATACAATTCGCCGCTCTTGGCTTTGGAGCTGTTAAAGTCAATATTTGGCGGGTGATAGAGCATTTGATTAAGGTGCTTACGATATTCTTTACCGTTTTTCGACTTAATGTAAACCTCGGCGGCATTCCATCTTTCGCGGCTCGGCCGATATCCGACAATAAACAGTTTGTGCCTATCAACGAAGTCCTGAAAATCTTCGTCAGATAATAAATTCACCAAAAGATAGTCGTCGAGATATTTTCTCGCTTCTAGGACAGCTTTCCTCCCGTATGCTTCCCCACGGTTTTGGTCATACTTTTTACGCGCGTCTATTCCTTTAAGTAGTCGATATTCCGGCGAAAGTTTGCCCCTAGACGCGAGCTCCTCAATAAACTCAAAAAGGTGCTTGCCTGCGGCATAAGGATTTATGCCCATCCGCGGGTCAGCAGTCACTCCGGAATCTACCTTTGCAAAATCTATCTCATGCGTACTCATTCTTTCGTCAGTCATAAACAATTTCTGATGCCAGAAACTGGCCCAGCCCTCGTTTGAAATTTTGTCTCTCATCTGCGCCTGGAAATAAAGCGAAGTTCTGCGGACAACCTGCATTACGTCTTTTAGACCTTTGTTCTTTTCCCGCTTAAAGAACTCGGAATTTTCCATAAGATATTCAAGAATATCTTTTGGCTTGGGCCGGTCAGACTCCTTTTTCCACTTCTTAAAGACATCAATAAATTCCGGGAATCTGCTCCTAAATTCATTATCTTCAAAAAAGGCGGTTTCGCCTTCTTTTTTCCCGAAGCGCCGGACAAAACGGTTGAATCGCTCAATCTCGCTATGATAGAATTCGAGTTTAAGCCTTTTTTCGTCAAAAAGCCGCTTGAGAAACTGTCCGAAATAGTAATCAATTTTTTCAGAAAATATTCCGAAAACTTCCGGCTGGCGAGCTCGGTCTTTCTCCGCCAGCTCTTGGTGGTAGCCGACTAAGTTATCGAGTGCCCGGCTAAACTCAATTACGTAATCAACCCAGCGCTTTTCTTCTCCGAATTCTGTCCGGATGCTATTGATAAGGCGCCGGTCAGCCAAGGCCGATCCGCAAAAATCGTCATCCCAAGTTTTGCTGAAAAACACGTTATTCTGGAAAAAGTCTATGTGACCCAAGACATGATAGAAGATCATCACGTTAAACCAATCGGCGTTGTCCTGATTATAGAAAGAAATCGGCGGGCGGGTGTTAATTACGGTTTCATAGGGATTGTGCGGAAATACGTCATACATCCAGCGGTTACGATGAGCTTCGAGATCGTGCACCCAATAGTCATACAAAGTCGGAATCATTACCTTAGGGTTCAACTCCAGCATATCCTGGTTGGTTACGATGTATTCAAGAGTGTTATCCTGAAACTCTAATCCGGCTGCTCTTGCCCTCTTCTTACACTCCTCCATATCACTTTTCGGCATTTGACCCAACAGCTTCATGTTTACCTCCTTGCCCTCCGTAGCTTTTAGCGAAGCTAGTCTTGTGCAATAAGCACTTTTAGGGCTTCGATATTCATCTCGTCGGTTACGTTATAGTATCGCGGCATAATATGCATGCGAAATACGTCTTTTCGTTCTAAAATCCCGCCGGCCTCTATGTACTGCTCAAATGTAGTTTTCCGGTTTTGCTGAATATGGTAGGGATGCTTGAAAAGCGTAACGCCCATGCGGCTGGCATAGCGCAAAATCTTTTTGAGTTCGGGAATTGCAAATTTACCTTCAGCATCGCCGTCATCACCGTCCGTGCCCTGAAAAACATAAATATTGAAGCTATTCTCCAGTCCTTCGCCCTCAACCACTTCGTTTATCTTCTTGTATCCTGACGCGATAAACGTTCCGCCTCCGGAGCTTAGACCAAAATATTCTTTGGCCGAAATCTCTCGCGCTTCGGTATCGTGGACAAAAAACCTTGGTATAACCCTTCTTTCATATTGAACCAGGAGCCAAGCATAAATCATTAGGTGCTGGGATACCAGGGCTTTGGTTGGATCGCCCCACATTGATCCAGAATAGTCGCGCATAAAACAAACCACTGCTTGAGCTTTCCAGACCCGTTCGCGAGAAAGAACCCGGTAAACTCTGTCTTCCGGACCAACAATCATTTTCCCCGTATCCAAATTGTCTTTATCAATTCGTCCAAGAACCAGGTTGGTTTTGACAATCCGCTTTAGAGTCTCTTTTTTATCCAAAACCTGGCCCGAACCTTTGTGCCGGTCGGTTAGATCATAGGTGTATTCATCGGTGGGAACTTTCTTTGGCTTATCTTTAAGATTAGGAAGCTGCAGCTTCTCGGATAATGTTTTGCCTAAATCATAGGCCTCTTCTTCAAGCGAGTGATCTGCGTCCTCGTCGCCAGCGCCGGGGCCATTGCCATCTCCGTCACCACCATCGCCGTCATCTCCGTCGCCGCTACCATGAATTGGCAAGGGCACTTCGCCGATCACGTCGCCGACTTCGCCATCTCCGTGTCCGATTGTTTCGTCGATATCCTGGTCATCACTGGCATTCGCATTCGAGCTTAGCTCGACTGCGGCACCGGCTCGCATCTCCATGTTTTTCGGCTCAAATTGGCCGTGAAACAATTTCTCTTCTTCAACATATGGCACGCTGATTACTTTATTGTTAGCCGTCAGGATTTTCCGGAATTTTATCTTGGCCGGAAAACCGTCTTTTTCTCTTTCTTTGTTTCGT
Organism: uncultured Candidatus Saccharibacteria bacterium; assembly: GCA_964362625.1. GTDB lineage: Bacteria > Patescibacteriota > Minisyncoccia > 1-14-0-10-42-19 > 1-14-0-10-42-19 > CAYIFA01. Next base: position 5,919 of record CAYIFA010000015.1, on the reverse strand, counting down.
TTCAAGAGGTCTTGCAGCGATTCAAGCGAGGCGGCTTTCCCGCTTAGGGTCTGCGGTTTCCAAAACCCGAAGTTTCTCGCGATCCTTGCTTTCAGCGCCTGTTCCATCCCAGCCTTATCCAGATCAGTCATATACTTAGCATCCATTGCCTGCCTCCCTCCATTATGAAGTTCTCAAGGTGCTTACTCTCTATTTTATTATACCCTTAACCGGCCCAACATAACGATACTTGACACGGGCTTTATCTGCTTATGTAGCAACAACAATAAAAGAGCCCCTTCTAAAGGAAAGGGGCTTTTGATATTAAGGATTTTTATCTTCAACTCTCATCAACTTTTTCGCAGAAGTACTCAATGGTCTTTTGGGCGCAGGTATTGCAGTAATTCAATTTTTTAAGCATGGTTGTAATCATCTTATTATAAATACGAACGTTCTCTTCGTTCGTCCTGTTCGCAAGCGCCCCCACCAAGCTAGAGGCACCGGCTACGTCCGACTCAAGCCGGACATCAGTAACTGCTTTAACCAAACCTTCGTTATCCATGAAATCATAATTGGGCTCGCTGGATACCTTCTGGCCATAAATCTTACGAACCGTAGTACGAAAAGTTTCTTTGCGTTCTTTACTATTAAGCCCAAGACGGCTTTCCACGCTATCAATGTAACGCTCGTCAATTTTGATCGCTTTAATCTCGCCGGTTTGCGGATCTTTGTATCGCCAAATCTTGTCCGGCCCCAGTTGGTCGGATTCCATACCGATCACCATGTTAACGTAAGCCAACACATCTTTACGAATCGCTTCCGGATCATCGCGATAAGCATTGAAAACCGAGGTCTTGATTTCTCCGCGGTAGAGCTTCTTGGCAATATCCAGATCTGCCTTAAATTTTTCGCGATCGACTGCCTCGGTAATATAGTCAAGAATTTCCCGCTCGGCCGCCTTAAAGCAATCGCGGGCAAAAAGACACTTGCCTTCGTGAGTTTCTGGCATGGCGAGCATAATCTGGACTACTCGGCCAAGGCCGCGGTGCCCGACTCCTTTTTGCCCCCAACGTTTCGTGACATCTGGGCTAGCATTTAGCATTTCTTTTATTTCGGTCAGGGTCTTAACATTTTTTTCGCCGGCTGTTTCTCCGGCCTCCAGCTTCATCATTTCAATAGGAGTCAATTTGTCCGAGTGCGGAAGACGGGTTAACGCCACCGCGACCGACAATGCATAAATCAAGTTGGGATCTTCATGAATTCCTTCACCGGTAACTGCGACCTTTTTTTCGGTTCCGATGGAGTATCGCGAAAGCTCATGCTGAAGCTTGTAGTCAGTATTATGCGCCACATAACAGATACGGCAACGGTCTTTGATCGGCGATTCCTCTTTTTCGGCGGTAAACCGGTTGTATTCCCAGTTGTTGGAAGTGGCGATAATCATGGTATCAATAGGCCAGCGATAACCGTCAAGCTCGATGTTACGATTCTGAATAACCTGAAGGTAGATTTGAACAAGGTCTTTCTTGTTTTTGAATTTTTCGTCGGAAAAATGGATGCCTCCGCCGGCAACTCGGGCGATCGCGCCTCTCCGCAAATTGTATTTGTAAGGATTGGTAGTATCGGCCAAGTTTAGAAGCCGGCTTAAGTCTTCTTCACCGAGAAGATCGGAAGCCGAAGAGGTAATTTTGTCTTTCGCCGAATATTTTCCAGTGAGAGTACCCAAGCTTTCGGCAATAGGCACCGGAACGACTCTCAAAAACTCCAGCATCTTATTCATGTCACCATCGCAATACGAACGGATGTCGTCCCAAATAAATTCAGTGCATGCACCGAGCGGACGGTAATCGGCATACATTCGATCCATAACTGAATCGCTAAATCCCGCTCTCGCCAAATAATCCTTTGACTGGCCTCCCGGTCCGAAAAGATTCATGGCCATAATAACCGGGTCTTCAAAAGTTTGGGACTGTATTAGCCTGATGTTGCCGTATCGTCCCAACCTATCCAATCCGACGAACTCAAAAGTGTATCGCCGGTTTTCCGACAGTCCGATGAATTGCCGATACTTGCTGCAAATGTACTCAACGAAAAACGTTTTCCCGTTTCCTGGTTCACCGACTAGGACAAAAGCCATTTCTCGCGATGACCCGCCTTCGCCGGCATCTTTAACAAAGTTGACTAGATCATTAATCTCATCAAACCAGCCGACAATATGCTTTTTCCCTTCGCGGAAAAAAGCGAATTCGAACATAGTTTTCCCGCCTCGCGTATGCTTGGTTACTCCTCGGCTCAAAATCATCCGCGAAATGCTTTGGGCGGCGTTTTCAAATTTTCTCCGCCCAGCGAGCACTTCCTTAAGATGAAAATCGAGCTTTTCATTGTCTCGAACCTGGATTTCCATTTGGTGTTCTCCTTTTCGTTTGTCAATAAAACGCGCCTTTCTATTTTTATTTTACCGTTCTCTCCGGTATCGTGATATGAATAAATGTCGGACAACTTGTGGATAAAGGCGGCTTAAATTGTTAATATCAGGACATGTCTATTTCCGAAAATCAACCGCTGGAAAATATTTTGCGCCTAACCCCAAATCAAAAATCAGGGTTAAAACACCTGGGCATTGCCACCGTGAAGGATCTGTTGCGTCATTTTCCTTCACGATATAAAAATTATGCCGGCCAAATCCCTATACGAGACCTTGAATTCGGCGCTATGGCAACTGTTTCTGGGCGAGTCATAAAAGCCGAGGCCGAGAAAACTTGGAAGAAAAAAATTAATATTGCCAAGACCATTGTTGCCGACGGCACCGGGTCGCTTCGCATCACCTGGTTCAATCAGCCGTATATGGCGCGGATGCTCTCGCCTGCCCGCGCCTACACTTTCTCCGGAAAAGTTTTGAGAGATAAAAAAGGCCTCTATATGGCTAACCCCGAGTACGAAGCAAGTGAGGGCGCCCCAGACGGTCCGAGTATGTTTTCGATATATTCGGAAACATACGGCCTATCCAGCCGCTGGTTGTTTTTTGCGATACAAAAACTATTGAAGCTAGTGGAAGGTGGACACATAAAAATCGCGGATACTCTGCCGCAAGAAATTCTCGCGCGCTACCATTTGCCTTCGGCTACCAGAGCAATCATGGCTATCCACGACCCGGCTGACGAAAAAAAGGCGGAAGCAGCCCGCAAACGGTTTGCTTTTGAAGAAATTTTCTATATCCAACTTTCGCGCCAGCGCGAAAAAATTGCGCGCTCTGGATCCCGCGCTTTTGAAATCAAAAACGCAAGTGAAATCGCCCGGCCTTTTATCGCGGATCTGCCGTTCGAACTGACCGGCGCCCAAAAACGCGCGACTGAAATACTTTTGGAAAATATTTCTCGTCCCGAGCCGATGGCGCGGCTACTCGAAGGCGATGTCGGCAGCGGCAAAACCGCGGTGGCGGCCTCGGGAATTTTTGCCGCCGCAATATCCGGCAAACAAGCCGCTTTAATGGCGCCGACCGAAGTGGTTGCGCGTCAGCATTATCAGGAACTTTCAAAACTGCTAAAGCCGTTTCGACTGAAGGTTGGCCTAATTACCTCTTCAGAATGCCGCATTTTCCCATCCAAGGCATTTCCGAATAAAGATACGCATATCTCAAAAAGTCAATTTTCAAAATGGATATCAACCGGAGAAGTCTCGGTAGTTATCGGCACTCATGCCCTAATTCAAAAAAGTGTGCGGTTTAAAAATCTGGCTCTCGCGGTCGTGGATGAGCAACATCGGTTTGGGATAAATCAACGGGCCAAATTAATAAAAAACCAGAAGGACACCGTTCCGCACTTGCTTTCGATGACTGCGACGCCAATTCCACGAACTCTTGCGCTTACAATTTACGGCGACCTTGATCTGACATTACTCGACGAGATGCCGCCGGGCAGAAAAAAGGTTATCACAACCGTAGTTGAACCAAAAGACCGGATGAGCGCCTATGACGCAGTAAGACAAGAAATTAAAAGCGGACGCCAGGCATTTGTGGTCTGCCCACGCATTAACCCGTCTGAAGAAAATTTCGCGGCCATCGAAATGAAGACGGTTAAGGAGGAATTTGAAAAACTTTCCAAAGAAATTTTCCCTGAATTTAAATTAGGAATGCTCCACGGCCAGATGACGCCCAAAGAAAAAGAAAAAAGCATGAATGCTTTTAGAGACGGGAAAACGCATCTGTTGGTGGCGACATCGGTAATTGAAGTTGGCGTCAACGTCCCGAACGCCACGGTTATTATGATTGAAGGCGCGGATCGATTTGGCCTCGCGCAACTGCATCAATTGCGCGGCCGGGTATTGCGCAGCACTCATCAGCCATATTGCTTTATTTTTGCTGCTTCAACGGGCCGGCGAACGCTCGAACGGCTAAACGCTTTGACTTCCGCTAAAAACGGCTTTGAGCTTGCCGAATACGACTTGCAATTCCGCGGACCAGGAGAGCTCACCGGAGTAAAACAGTGGGGACTCTCCGATGTCGCCATGGAAGCATTAAAAAACATCAAAATGGTTGAGGCCGCTCGCACCGAAGCCGAACGAATCTTGAAAGAAGACTATGAACTTTCAAAATACCCCGCCCTCCAAGAAAAAATTTCGAAACAATCGCAGACCTTGCATTTGGAATAGTAATCAAGGTTGAAATTGAAGGACTAAATTGTTTGTATAATTATTGTCCGATCGGAAAATAATTATAGTAAAAAAATATTACCGTAGCTTTGGTGTAACCCAAAAGCCGAGGGGTTTGCCGAACATCAAGCGGGTCTGCGCGTCAAGGCCGGGGATAGCGCCAAAAAATATTATTGTGACCGGGATCAACAACCATTGTAAAACGTGCCAAAGCCAGACGTGCCGCCGCAAATGAAGCGGCCGCGGCGGCAGGAGCGATGTTGAAATGATCGCGGAAGATATCAATCCCAACATAGCTAAAGTCATCAAAGTTCTCGTCAGACGCGGCAGATTGTAGCTCAAAAGCAAAGTATTAAACTCCTCTCCGCCGAGAACCAGCGGGAGCCAGCCCAAAAGAAAAATCAAAATAGGATTAGTGGCCAAAGACCAAAATCCTTCGAGTTGCGTCGCAATAAAATATAATTTCCGCCGCCGCGGAATTTTTTTATTTTTGTAAAAACCGAACAATATATAAGGCACGTTTTCCACCCCCCAAGTCCAACGCCGCTGTTGGCGATAAACCTGCTTGATAGTTTGCCATAAATTTGTGCCGACGTTGGCGTCGAGCGACACCGGATAACTGATTGGCGCCACTCGATAATCGCCGTTATAATACAGAAGCGCGTTCCAGAAAATCCGCGAATCTTCCGAAACCATGTTTCTTTGCCAAAAACCTACGTCAACCAACATTTTCAAACTCATTGAATGCGAAGAAAATGTTGAAAGCCGTTCCGGCCGCTCCTGCTGCATCATTTGCCAAAACGTGCCCGATGTCGCGACAACCCGGCTTAAAGCCGGTGCTCCCCAAATGTTGTTGTTGTAAACTGGAATCGGCTGGTAAGAAGAACGGTGCGGGTTCTCTGCCGTCAAAAAATTATAGGCCAGACAAAAAAAGTACTGCGGATAAACCTGGGTGTCGACGTCAAAAGAAGAAACCAAGATGTTTTCGTAAGGTATACGCTCAGCATCAATTATGCTTTCTTTAGCAAACTTGGCGGCCCAACTAACGTTTGACCCCTTGCCCGGGATTTCGCTTTCTAGCTCGCCCGGATGAAAGGTCGTTAAAAATCTGCCGAATTTATCAGAATATTTCTCGCGAATTTGGCGCCCCAGATCTTTGGCATGTCCACCCGCTCTTTCTTCCAAAGCCAAAACCACAATCATTCTATCTTTCGGCCATTTTGAATTCAGCAGAGCTTCGAAGGTTTCCGAAACAACTTCAATCGGTTCCTTATAGACCGGCAATATCACCAT
>CAYIFA010000014.1:0-17653 GCA_964362625.1 uncultured Candidatus Saccharibacteria bacterium | reverse complement strand
CCTACACGACGCTCTTCCGATCTGAGCGCCGCCGACGGCCCGATGCCCCAGACTAGAGAGCACATACTGCTTGCGCGCCAAGTCGGAGTCCCGGCAATAGTAGTATTTTTAAACAAGGTTGACACGGTAGATGACACTGAATTGGTGGACTTGGTTGAAACTGAAGTGCGCGAGCTTCTTACTAAGTATCAATACCCGGGAGAAAACACCCCGATTATTCGCGGGTCCGCGTTGAAAGCTCTTGAAGCAAAATCAGCTGATGATGAATGGGTTAAAAAGATTTTGGAACTTACCGCGCAACTTGATAGTTATATTCCCGAACCGGTTCGCGAAGTTGACAAGCCGTTCTTAATGCCGGTTGAAGACATCTTTTCGATTGAGGGCCGAGGGACTGTGGTTACCGGAAGAGTGGAACGCGGCAAAATAAAAGTTGGCGATGAAATAGCCATCGTTGGGCTCAAAGACACGCAAAAATCAACCGTTACCGGAATCGAAATGTTCAACAAATCGTTGGATGAAGGGCTTGCCGGAGATAACGCTGGGATTCTTTTGCGCGGTCTTAAAAAAGAAGACGTGGAACGCGGACAGGTGCTCGCTAAGCCCGGATCAGTTACCCCCCATACTGAATTCGACGGAGAAGTATATATTCTCTCCAAGGAAGAAGGCGGTAGGCATACTCCGTTTTTTACCGGCTACAAACCGCAATTTTATCTGCGTACCACCGACGTAACTGGGGAAGTAACTCTGCCGTCTGGCACTGAAATGGTTATGCCCGGTGACACCGTTAACGTATCCGTAAAACTAATTTCGCCGGTCGCCCTTGAAGAAAAGCAGCGCTTCGCCATTCGCGAAGGAGGCAAGACTGTTGGCGCGGGTGTTGTGACTAAAATCTCTAAATAATATAATCTTTAGATGCCTGCAGCAGCCACGAAATCCAAAAGGCCAGTAAGGACTAAGCCGAGCTCGGCTCGAGTTAAGCCGAGCGTGAAGATAGACAAGGCCGCTGAAGAACGGCAGCGATTACGCATACGCGTGCGCGCTTATGACCATAAGATTCTTGATATTTCGGTTAAGCAGATAGTTGATACGGCTTTGCGCCACGGAGCTGAACTTACTGGTCCGGTGCCGCTCCCAACCGAAATCAGGAAATATACCGTGAATCGTTCTACCTTTGTCCACAAAAACGCCCGCGAACAATTTGAGATGCGCATCCACAAGCGGATGATTGATATTTTAAATCCGACCCCGCGCATTATTGACGCGCTCACCAACCTAAATCTTCCCGCCGGAATAGATATAGAGATAAAGATGATGTAAAAATTTCGTATCATACAGAAAACACGTCTTAAAACACTCCGAGCAGCTCAGTGCAAGCCAGTTTTAAGGCGTGTTTTCTTTTTTGACACAAGGATTGTTCGGCAGTATAGTCTGGGTAGATTTTCGATCAAGCGGCATCGTGGTTGGGGGCGGGCGTGTTTGAGCCAAACGATCACAGTAAGTGGCAGGTTACGTGGAAGGCGGTTCCTCATAACGTAATTGCGGATGTGTCAGAACTTTTAAAAAACTTCTACCCGGTTTTGCGCGTTGATTCCGTCCGGCAAGTAAATGAGTGGGAGCAATCCAGTAATAATTACATGGTCTTAGGAGAGACATCCGAAGGACGGGTCGTATATTTGGTAAGGCGTAATATTGCAAAAAGTCACGAAAAAGTTATTCATTCCTCAAGGATAATGGAAGGATTGAGCGGGGCCGGAGCAATGGTTCCCGACTTCATTATTAATATTGAAGGCGAGGCTGTAACGAGTCATAGAGGATTAGATTGGCAGGTTTTTAAGTTTATACCAGGCGATCATTACCGCGGAGAAGAATCGCAATTAGCACAAGCAGCTCGGGGAGTGGCCCGGCTGCACAAAAAGATGGAACTGATTGTTGACAAGTCTTCTCTGGGCGATCTTAGTTGCTCATTTGGCCATTTCAGTGTTGCTTGGTGGAAGTTAGCGATTGAACAGCGGGCCCAAAATGGATTTGAGCAAATGCTGCATGAGCGATTTTCGTTTTTCTGCAACATTGTTGAAAGGGTTCAAGAAAAGTTGGGTAGCGTCCAAACATCGGACGGGGTGATTCATGGCGATATTCATCCGCAGAATTTTATTTTCCAAGGCGATAGATTGGCGGCAATAATTGACTTTGAGAATATTGCCCGTGCCGATATCATTTATGATGTTGCGACGGCTTGTCATCGATTGGTCAGACAACATGTTGTTTTTTCCGGCAAGCCGTGGCCAGAGGTTTTGCCTAATGGAATATCCATATTTTTACGTGAGTATTTAGGTGAAAATAAACTGGCCGATGAAAAAATTAGAATGCTGCCTGTGTTTGCTCAAGAATTATTGCTTAGGAAAATGGCGTACAACTACTCGTTGTACAAATTAAAAAAAAGAAATCATCAGGTATGCCAAGCGCAATACGAGAAGTTTTTCATATTGTTAAGCGAGGCAGAAGCAATTAGCGAGGCAATGTCCTAAGGTTTTTTGGAGCTGCATTTATTCATGCCCGCAATTGCGGGCATTTTTGTTGCCAAGAATTACAAAAATTGTTATATTTATCTCATGAAAAATATCAAACTAAGCAAAAGACTTAAACAAATTAGACTTGTATTGAGCGATGTAGATGGAGTTCTCACTGATGGGCATATTTACCTGGATTCTAGAGGCAACGAGATGAAAGTATTTTCGTGTAAAGATGCGCCGGCAATTAAGATGGCTAAGTCGGCCGGCTTAGATGTCGCGCTGATCACCGGCAGAAAGAGTACGGCGGCCATAGCCAGGGCCAAAGAACATCAGGTGAAAATATTTTTTAAAAACGACCTAATCAAAAATAAAAAAAGTATTTTAGAGTTTTTGCACGGCAAGTACGGCGTCAATAAAGACGAGATTTTATATGTGGGTGACGACGTAGGCGATTTGGGCTTGATGAAAAATGTCGGCGTATCGGCTACGCCCGTGGATGGTATGGCCGAAAACAAGAAAATTGCCGATATCATTACCGACGCACGGGGAGGAAGGGGCGTGGTTGCGGAATTAATTTATAAGGTGCTTTCGGCCAGAAACGAATGGCATGTTCATGTGGGTATATACAGGGATAAGTATTTTCCGTGGAAAGCCCCTTAAACACATTTCAAATAGGTGTACGTGGATGCTATATCGGCTATTGCGCTATTTTTGGATATATACTAATATACGTTTATGCCAGTAAAAAGCGCGGCTCCGATAGTTGAAACAAATAAGGATTTTATTTTTATTAAAATTCCTCGCAGTTTGTTTTGGGGGCAAAAACCCGAAGACCAAATTTCAGAACTCGAACAGGGATTGCAAGAATCATTTCGAGAGGCGGAAACAGGAGAATTACATGGACCGTTCAAAACACCAACGACGTTTCTTCGTTCTTTGAAGAAACATCGTAGATGAAATCGTTTTTCACTCCTTATTTTCAGAGGAGTTATAATAAACTCCCAATAAAAATTCGAAAAGCGTTTGATAAACAATTCACGCTGCTTACGCGTGATTTTCGTCATCCCTCGGTTCGGGCCAAAAAATACGACGAAAGCCGTGATTTGTGGCAAGGCCGTGTCACCGGCCACTATAGATTCTATTTTGAAATCAAGAAAGACTCTTATATTTTCCACGAAATTTGCGAACATAACTAAAGAAAAACTCGTCGAGTTGAGCTCGGCGAGGTACTAAGCACTTTTTGTTTAGTGCGGAATATGGGAATTTCAACAAAATTTTAGACTTGTTTTTCTACTTCCGTTTTGCCCTGATGGAATTTGATGTGTCGTGAGGGCGACAGAATCGATATAAGCCTGGCAATTTCCATCGAAAAAAAGATTCCGAATAGCGCAAACCCCGCCCAACTGTCTGCGAAATTACCGTTTACCGCGGCGTAAATTGCTTTTGGGAGAAATACAGTAGCGATAGCGGGTAGGACAAAAAACAAGATCAAAATTGTAGATGGCCTCGCAGCTTCCCATTTGGACATTACTTAGCCCCCAGTTTTAATCAGTTTTTTATCTACTGACAGTATAGTTATACCGTCAAAACTGTCAATGGTTCGTCTTACGCATCGTCTATTGCGCTATTTTTGGATATATACTAATATACGTTTATGCCAACTATCGTACTTAGAGGGCTTCGAGAGGAGGCATACAATTTAAATAGCTCGTGAAATAAAGTAGTTTTTACGCGGACGGACTCAAAAGTCCCGCCGACGGGATCTTTTTTGTTAATATGAAGTATATTTTAGGCCAAAAATTGGAAATGTCGCAGATTTTTGAAAAGGACGGAACAGTCCGGCCTGTTACTATTGTTCAGGCTGGCCCAGCGCGGGTTACACAAATCAAGACAAAAGATAAGGATGGATACGATGCGGTGCAGATCGGTTTCGGAGTGAAAAAATCAAAGAACATTTCAAAACCAATCCGCGGCCATCTAAAAAAAACCGGAGACGAATCAGTTCGTTGGCTTCGTGAATTTAGGATTGGCGAGGGGACAGTCAACAGCGAACAGCCAACAGGGTTAGGCGATATTATAGACGTATCTATATTTCAAGAGGGCGACAAGATAGCCGTTAGCGGCGTCACCAAAGGAAAAGGATTCCAGGGCGTGGTGAAACGTCATGGTTTTAAAGGCGGCCCACGAACTCATGGCCAAAAACATTCCGAGCGCGAACCGGGCTCCATCGGCGCCACCTGGCCGCAAAGAGTGATCAAGGGGATGCGTATGGCCGGGCGGATGGGCGGGAACCGCATCACGGTAAAAAATCTAGAAGTCGTGAAAGTGGACAAGGAAAGGAACTTGCTCGCTATCTCCGGCGCGATTCCGGGAGCGCGCGGTTCACTCATTGAGATTAAAGGATAACCATGAAAGTTGATCTATACAACCAAAACGCCGAAAAAGTAGGGACAACGGAGTTACCCGATAGTGTTTTTGCCGTGAAATGGAGCCCGGCTTTAGTTTGGCAGGTTGTCGAATCCGAACGGTCGAACCTCCGCAAAGGCACGGCACATACCAAAGACCGTTCCGAGGTTAGTGGCGGCGGCAAAAAACCGTGGCGCCAAAAGGGAACCGGACGGGCCAGGCACGGCTCAATTAGGTCGCCGATCTGGGTGGGCGGCGGCATTACCCATGGGCCGAGAAAAGACAAAATTTACGCCAAAAAAATAAACAAAAAAATGAGCAGGCGGGCGCTCGCGGTAATTTTGTCGCAAAAGGCGCGCGACGGAGAAATTTTAATGCTTGATTCGCTAAGCATTACCTCCGGTAAAACCAAAGACGCCTTCAATTTTTTAAAAAATCTGGCTGGCATCAGGGAATTCGGAGGTATCGGTGTCAATTCAAGAGCCCTGGTCCTGGTTGCGAGCAAAGATTTAAATACGTCGAGAGCTTTGAAGAATATCCCAAAAATTAATGTAACGGAAGCAAGGAATGCGGCGGCGAGCGACCTGCTTGCTTCCAGGTTTATTATCACGCCCGAGGAGTCGGTTAAAGCGCTTGCGGCAAGAATTAAATAATATGGGCGTTTTAGACATATTCAAGAAATTTAAAAGAGGCACGGACGCGCGTTCGGAAAGATTCAAAACTCGCCAGCGTGCAAAAGAAACTGTGATAAAAGAAGGCGACGAGAACGTTCATGCCGAGAGAAAAGACAGAGTGGCTTTCGCCGAGTCAAAGACCGCCGCTGAGGTTTTGGTGAGTCCGCATGTTACTGAAAAATCCGCAAAGTTATCCGATGGTTCGGTTTATGTTTTTAAAGTAAGAGCCGGCGCTACCAAGCCGCAGATTAAAAAAGCGGTCAGCGAACTTTACAATGTCAAAGCTGTTTCGGCGAGCATTATAAACCAAAAACCGAAAACACGGTTTTTCCGCAGAGTCAAAGGCCGAAAGCCCGGCTATAAAAAAGCGCAAGTAATGCTCGCCAAAGGCGAGAAAATAGAATTTATTTAATATGAAATTGTATAAGCCAACAACCCCATCAAAACGCCAGATGACAACGGTAAATTACCGTAGTGTTTTGTCTGGAGACAGTCCTTATAAAACCCTTACCAAGGGTGTAAGGCGCATGGTTGGGCGGTCAAGTTCCGGCAAGATTACCACGCGCCATAAGGGCGCGGGTGAAAAACGCTCATGGCGGGAGGTTGATTTTGATTATGATAAAGAAGGTATACCGGCGAGGATCGAGACCATAGAATACGACCCCAACAGAAGCGGTTTTATTGCCAGGGTTTGCTATAAAGATGGCGAAAGAAGATATCACTTGGTCCCCGATGGTTTGCGGGTAGGCGAAGAAATCATGACCGGTCCAAAGGCCGAATTAAAAGTCGGCAACCGGCTTGGCCTTGATAAAATTCCGGTTGGATGGCAAATATATAACATTGAGGTAAAGCCGAACAACGGTGCAAAACTGGTACGGTCTGCCGGTTCCACCGCTGAAGTTCTGGCTCACGATTCTGGTTTTACACTGATAAAGCTGCCTTCTGGTTCGGTCCGTAAAATAGATAGCCGGGCACAGGCAAGTTTGGGGCAGGTTTCAAATGTTGAGCATGGACAAGTTGTTATCGGAAAGGCCGGCAGAAGCCGTCATATGGGTATCCGCCCAACCGTCAGGGGGTCGGCCATGAACCCAGTTGACCACCCTTACGGCGGAGGCGAAGGTCGGGCGCTCCGAGGAACACGCCGCCCCAAGAACCGCTGGGGCAAAGGAACTAGGGGAGTAAAAACCAGGAAGAGACACAAGTATTCAGACGCGCTTATTGTTAGCAGGAGAACGAAATAATATATGAAATCCGAATTCGAATTTCGAATTTTATGACAAGATCATCCAAAAAAGGTCCATATGTAGATCCCAAGCTGTTAAAAAAAATCGGCAATTTAAGGCCGGGCGACAAATCAGTGGTCAAGACTTGGTCCAGGGATTCTGAGGTGAGCCCGGAAATGGTCGGATTCACTTTTGGGGTGCACAATGGCAAAATATTTATTCCGGTTACGGTGGTCGAAGAAATGGTCGGGCATCGTCTCGGAGAATTTTCCCCGACCCGCAAATTCACCAGGCACGGCGGTAAGATGCAAAAAGAATTAGAAGCCCAAGCTACGCAAAGTAATACGAATCCCGCGAAAGCTGATGCGACCCGTTCGACCGGCTCAGGGTCGTCCCGGATAGGTGGAGGGACGAGTGCCGCGAAAAAACCGCCAAAAACTTAATATATGACATTAGTTCGATCCCAGCTTAAATACTTGCGTATAGCTCCCAGAAAAGTCCGGCTGGTAGCTGATTTGATCCGCAATAAGAATGCCGTTGAGGCGTCAAAAATTCTAAAGTTTACACCTAAGCGCGCGGCAAAAGATCTGGCCAAGCTTTTAGATTCGGCCCGGGCCAATGCCAGGAATAACTTTAACTTAGGTGACGGCGGCCTGTTTATAAAGGAGATAAGGGTTGATGAGGGCTCGGTTTATAAGCGTTATATGCCGCAAGCCCGGGGCAGCGCGCATATGATCAAAAAAAGAACCAGCCACATAACCTTGGTTTTGAGCGAAGCTCAAAGCCAAGGAAAATCCGGAATACGAAATACTAAACCCTAAACCATGTTTTTATTTTCTGAATTTAAAGTATTAAATATTGTTTCGAGTTTAAGATTATGAGTCATTCCGTTCATCCATATTCATTTCGTCTAGGGATCATCCGCGATTGGAAATCGCGGTGGTTTAACCTCCGAGCCTATCGCCAAACGATCAAGAGCGACATTTTGATACGCGAGTGGCTGGCCAAGCGTTTGCGCGGCTCCTACGTCGCCGAAGTATCCATCGAGCGGTCCCCGGCGTTATTTCATATCAATATCAAAACCGCCCGGCCCGGGTTGATTATCGGAAGAGGCGGTGAGGGAATCGAAAAACTTCGAAAAGATGCTTTGAAGACACTTAAAAAAATAGGAGCAGATGAAAAAGGCCAGCTGAAAATTTCCGTTGAAGAAGTCCGCCTACCCGACACGCATGCCGCGATTGTCGCGTACGCCATAGCCGAGGAGTTGGAAAAACGCTTGCCATTTAGGAGAGTGATGAAGAAGGCAATTGATAGAGTTATGGCGAGCCGAGGAGTTTATGGAATAAAGGTGGCGCTACTCGGCAGGTTGGGCGGCGCGGAAATGAGCCGGCATGAGTCGTTGATGAAGGGGCAGATCCCACTCCAAACACTGCGGGCCGACGTGGATTTCGCGCGCGAACGGGCCCACCTGCCTTATGGCGACATCGGCATAAAGGTGTGGATTTATAGAGGAGAAATATTTGATAAAAAATAACCCATTCGACAGGCTCAGGGTTATCTTGAGCGAAGTCGAAAGATAAACATGCTTTTCCCTAAAAAAGTTAAATACAGGAAATGGCAGCGACTTCGCGGTCATGAAACCAGAGTCGCTACGCGCGGGACATCTTTGTCATTCGGGAGTTTCGGCCTGCGTTCGTTTGGGACCGCGGAGATAACTGCCCGTCAAATTGAGGCGGCCCGTAAAGTATTAACGCGTTACGTCCAGAAAGGCGGCCGGATGTGGATTAGAATTTTCCCGGACAAGCCCATAACGCAAAAGCCTCCGGAAGTCGGCATGGGCAAAGGCAAGGGCGATCCGGCGTTTTATGTTGCTCCGGTCGAGCCCGGCCGTATACTTTTCGAAATAGACGGCATTGCTAGCGAAGGCGCCCGAGAAGCTCTGCGCAAGGCTGGGTCAAAGTTGCCGGTCAAAACCAAGGTAGTGGCGCGTGAATAATATGAAAAATTTGTTGGATAAAAACAATGAGGAATTGCCAGGGTTGTTAGGCAAGAAAAAGCAGGAATTGATGCATTTCCGTTTTCTGGTTCGCCAAGGGCAGGTGAAAGATAATAAAAAGGGGCAACGGCTAAAAAAGGAAATCGCGCAGATTTTGACAAAACTTAACCAAAAATAATTATAATATGGCATACGAAAAATCAAAGCGATTAGAAGGGGTTATAGTGAGTCACGGCGGCCGGCAAACCGCGGTGGTTAAGGTCGAAAGATATTTTAAACATCCGCGTTACCACAAGTTCATAAGTTCGAATAAGCGGTATAAAGCTCACGACGAGAAAGATGAATATAGGGTTGGGGACAAGGTGGTTATCCGGGAATCCCGCCCGATATCCAAAGATAAAAAGTGGGTAATTGTCGACGCATCATGATTCAGCCCGGGACAAAACTTAATATCGCCGATAATACTGGCGCTAAAATCGTGCAGTGCTTTAAGGTTCTGGGCGGAACTCGCCGCCGTTATGCCAGATTGGGCGATATCGTAGTTGGGTCGGTAAAGGTTGCCGAACCGCGGAAAACTGTTAAAAAGAAAGATATTGTGCGGGTGGTTATCGCACGCACCAAAAGCGTTTATCGACGTAAAGACGGTTCGTATATCCGTTTCGACGATAACGCCGCGATTATTGTGGATGGTCAGGAGCCAAGAGGCGGCCGTATTTTCGGCCCCATTCCGCGCGAACTTCGGGAAAGGGGTTTTGCAAAAATAATATCACTTGCCGAGGAAGTAGTATGAAGATAAAAAAAGGCGATAATGTTAAGATTTTGTCGGGCAAAGATCGCGGGAAAACCGGGAAAGTTATCGTGGTCTTCCCGAAAGAGGGCCGGCTGACCGTTGAAGGAATAAATATGATGGTCCGTCACCGTCGTTCGAAGAGGCAAGGCCAAAAAGGCGAAAAAGTGCGAGTGGCAATGCCGATTGACGCTTCAAACGCGCAGGTGATATGTGAGTCCTGCAAGAGTAGTGCTCGGGTCGGTTTCAAAATTGATGAGAACGGCAAAAAGATAAGAATATGTAAAAAGTGCGCGAGCGCCTTATAAAACTTATGTCAATGCTTGAGCAAAAATATCATAAAATAGTTTTACCCGAACTGAAAAAGAAATTCGCCCATTCCAGCAATATGGCTTCTCCCAGAATAACTAAGGTAGTTATCAATACCGGCTTTGGCCGTAGGACAAAAGAAGAGCAGACGCGGATTAAAAATACTCTTAGCCGAATCGCCGGACAACTGGTGGCCGATCGTCAGTCCCGGAAATCCATGGCTTCGTTTAAAACCAGGCAGGGGCAAATTATTGGCGCTTCCGCGACTTTGAGGGGGGAGAGAATGTATAGTTTTCTCGCCAAACTATTTTTTGTAGCGCTTCCGCGGACCAGGGATTTCCGCGGCATAAATGAAGAAAGTCTGGATTCTGGCGGCAACTTGACTATCGGCATAAAAGAGCATATTGTATTCCCTGAGGCAGCCAGCGAGGACGCGCGTTCAATCTTCGGATTTGAGGTGACGATTGTGGCTCGCGCCAAATCAAAAACAGAAGCGCTGGAGCTTTTTAAATTACTGGGCGTACCTTTTAAGAAAAAATAGCATGGCCAAGAAATCAGTTATCGCGCGGGCCAAGCGGCCGCCAAAATATAAATCACGAGTAGTCCGGCGCTGTTTTCGTTGCGGAAGAAAAAGGGGCTATCTTCGGGATTTTGATTTATGCCGGATATGTTTCCGGGAACTGGCCAACGAAGGATTGCTCCCCGGAATTAAAAAATCATCTTGGTAAATATGGATCAGTTAGCCGATATGTTTGTAAAAATAAAAAACGCTAACAGCGCCGGACACGATATGGCGCTTATTGGCTATTCGCAAATTAAATTTGATATTGCCAAGCTCTTGGAAGCGAGTGGTTTTGTTCGGCAGGCGGTGCGCCGGGGGAAAAAAGCCCGTCGTTTAATCGAGATCCATCTTAAAAAAGAAGATGGCCGGCCTAGTATTGCCGGTTTCCGGAGAATTTCCCGTTCGTCACGGCGAATATATGGCGGTTGGCGGGAGATGAGACGCTATGCGCAAGGACGCGGGACGCTCGTTGTTTCCACGCCTCGAGGCGTTTTAACGCACGAAGAAGCAATAAAGCAAAAAGTCGGCGGGGAGATAATGGGTATTGTATGGTAGAGTTATGTCGCGTATCGGAAAACTGCCAATAAAAATCCCAACAGGAGTCGACGTCAAAAAAGAAGGCGATGTGGTATTCGTTAATGGGCCAAAGGGCGAACTTAACCGTAAAATTGATGGATCAAAAGTCCTTATTGATATCTCCGATGGTATGATTGAAATCAAGCCAGTTGCCGGAAGTCCGGAGGGGTTAAAATTATGGGGAACTTACGGCGCTCATATCAAAAACATGATTCGCGGCGTTATTGAAGGATTCAGCAAATCTTTGGAAATAGAAGGTATAGGATTCCGGGCCGAGGTCCAAGAGGGCAAGCTGGTTTTGAATCTCGGCTTTTCGCATCCGGTGTCGGTCCAATCCGTGAACGGAATTGTCTTCGGAGTAACCAAGAATGTTATTACTATTTCCGGAGCGGATAAAGAAAAAGTCGGGGAAATGGCCGCGAAGATTAAAGCGCTTAAAAAACCGGAGCCATATAAGGGGAAAGGCATAAAGTACCAAGGCGAGGTAATTTTGCGTAAAGCCGGCAAAAAAGCCGCAACCACGACCGGTTAATTGGGTTATGATTTTATCAAAAACACAAAAAAGAATAATGCGTAAATCGCGCGTAAGAGCGAAATTTTCCGGCAATGCCCTCAGGCCGCGGCTTGCGGTTTTCCGTTCCAACCGGGGATTTTTTGCGCAAATTATTGATGATGATGCCGGTAAAACCATTGTTGGGATGAACAATAGAAAGATGCCAAGCGCCAAAAAAGGCAAAAAAACAGATATGGCAAAAGAATTCGGCAGGGTTTTTGCCGGTATGGCCAAAGAGAAAAAAATATCAAAAGTTGTTTTTGACCGGAGGCATTATGCCTATCACGGCCGGGTTAAGGCCTTTGCCGAAGGCGCGCGCGAAGGCGGACTTATATTTTAGTATCCGGTATTTAGTATTCAGTATAATTAAATTCGATGCGTTCAGATAGAAAAACATTTAAAACACGTGAAAGATCGGAGTTTGAGCATAAGATGATTGATTTGCGTCGCGTTGCGCGTGTTGAGAAAGGCGGGCGGCGTTTTAGTTTCAGGGCAACGGTGATAGCCGGAAACCGCAAGGGCAAGGTCGGGGTGGGTATCGGTAAAGGCGCGGATACCGCTGCCGCGATTGACAAAGCGCTCCGGAAAGCTAAGAAGTGTGCGGTATTGATTGAGCTTAACGATGCCGGTTCGGTGCCCAAGGACATTGAGGCAAAGTATTCAAGCGCACGGGTATTAATAAGGAGAGCGCCGGAAGGCACTGGGTTAGTCGCCGGATCTTCGGTGCGGGTCGTATTGGATTTTGCCGGCGTTAGAAACGCAACTGCTAAGATTATTTCGCATACCAAAAATAAAATTAACAATGCCGGCGCGGCGATCGAAGCGTTGCGAAAATTATCGCAAGTTCCGAGATCGCTAAACAGCCAGCAAGACGCCAAACCGCTTCAAGCAACCGAGAATGATTAAATAATATGCAATTCCATAACTTAAAATCCCCCAGACGAAAGCGCAAAAAACAGATTGGCCGCGGTGGAAAACGCGGGACTTATTCCGGCCGAGGAATAAAAGGGCAAAAGGCCAGGGCCGGGCACAGGATGCGTCCGCAGTTCCGCGATATAATAGCCAAGATACCGAAAAAAAGGGGTTATCGGATGCAAACGCCTAAAAAGCATTATGCCGAAGTTAATGTTGGTGAACTAGAGTCTAAAATGCAGTCCGGCGAGCGAATTTCGCCAGAGATATTGGTTGAACGCGGGCTCGTTAAACTGTATAAGGGGCGAATTCCGTCAGTCAAGCTTTTGGGGTCGGGCGCGCTGACCAAGAATTTACTGGTTAAAGATTGCCAAATAAGCGGCGGGGCCAGGAAAAAAATAGAAGAAGCCGGCGGTAGAATCTTGTAATCCATAAACCCTCGACTAAATCATGTTACAAAAGTTAAAACTCATACTTGCTGATCCAGACCTGCGCAAGAAGATATTATTTATTCTGGGTGTTCTAGTTATTTTCCGCATCGGAACCTCCATTCCGATTCCCGGGGTTGATAAAGCGCAACTCGAAGCATTTTTTGCCGGGAATCAGCTTTTCGGTCTTTTAAATATATTTTCCGGAGGCGCGCTTTCAAATTTGTCTATCATGATGTTGGGCGTTGCCCCCTATATTACCGCATCCATTGTCATGCAGCTGTTAACCATGATATTCCCCAAACTAAAAGAAATGTATCAAGAAGAAGGCGAGGCCGGACGTAAGAAATTCAACCAATATTCTCGGCTACTCACTGTGCCGTTCGCGGCTTTGCAGGGCTTCGGGCTTTTAACCTTGCTTGCGCGTCAAGGCGTTCTCGGTGATGTAATGTTTTTTGACCGCATTTTCAACGTCATCATTGTAGTTGCTGGTTCGGTGCTCTTGATGTGGTTCGGCGAACTTATGAGTGAAAAAGGAATAGGCAACGGCATCTCCATTTTGATTTTCGCTGGTATCGTGGCCGGGATTCCAACCGCTATTCAGCAGACTGTTGCCGCGTTTGACGCCACGCAATTGCCGTTAATTTTCGGATTTTTAATCGCGGCAGTGCTGGTGGTCGCGGGCGTGGTGTTCATCACCGAAGGCCAGCGGCCGATTCCGGTTTCATACGCCAAGCGCATCCGCGGCATGCGGGTTTATGGCGGAACCTCAACTTATTTGCCGTTGCGCGTAAATCAGGCTGGCGTAATTCCAATAATTTTCGCGTTGTCAATTTTGCTTTTCCCACAAATGATTGTCAGTTTTTTAGCTGGCATTGATAATACTGTAGTACAGGTGTTGTCAAATCGGTTGCTTAGTTTTTTGGGTAATTCGTGGGTGTATGCTTCTTTATATTTTGTATTTGTGTTTGCTTTCACTTATTTTTATACCGCAGTTACTTTTGACCCCGACGCTATTTCTACCAATCTACAAAAGCAAGGCGCTTTTATTCCGGGGATTCGGCCGGGCCCTCCGACGTCGGATTTTCTTTATCGTGTGCTCAACCGCATAACTTTAATCGGCGCGATCTTTCTCGGGCTCATTGCGGTTTTGCCGTTGGTTATGCAGGCGGTCACCGGTTTAGTCGCGCTTACTATCGGCGGCACCGCATTGTTAATTGTTGTTTCCGTCGTTTTGGAACTTATTAAGCAAATTGAGGCGCAGATCGCCACTCGTGAATACTAATCACTATCAGTCCACACTTTTTGCACACCTGGGAATGGCCCCATTCGGGCCATTTTTGGTAATATTTATATCAAGCTGGTTCCTTGTTACAATAAAAATATGAAAGGAGAATTTTTTAGTATGGGCAAAATACCGGTAGTTGCGTTTTTGGGGCCGCCCGGATCCGGGAAAGACACTCAGGCAGAGTTTTTGATAAACGATTTTGGGTTTTTCAAAATCGGTTCCGGCGACATTCTTCGCGAATTGCGCAGTAAGGCCGACAAGGAGCCGGATAATTATGAAGCAAAAATCGTCAAAAAAATTCTTGACCAGGGTAAATATGCGCCAACACTGACAATCTCTAGCCACTGGTATTCTGTTCTCCTTGATTTGTCGGATCGGGCAAGCCGTGGCGCGTTTAATTCGAGCATTGGCATAGTATTTTCGGGCAGCCCGCGAAAACTTGCCGAAGCCTGGCTTCTGGAAGATTTTTTTAATACTTGGCCGGATGCAGGCGCATTCGAGTTGCGGGCAGTTTTCATTGATGTTTCAGAAAAAGAAGCTTTTCGGCGTTTGTCCCAGAGGCGAATATGCGTCAAGTGTTCCAAGGTTTTTTCGGGTTTCGGATCGGGGGCGGAAGTTAAGGTCTGCGACCGTTGCGGCGGCGAACTTAGGCCTCGGCACGATGACGATAACGAATCCGTTAAAAGCCGCATGGACGAATTCAAAAAATTTGTTTTGCCAGCCGCCGAATTTTTTAAAGAAAAAGGAAGATTAATTAGTGTGGACGGAGAACAATCGGTTGAGGGGGTTCACAAAGAAATTCTGAAGGCCATCGGGCTAAATCAATAATTTTTTGAGATAAAAAAGGAGTGGCGTGCCGCTCCTTTTTAGTTTATAATTTCTGGGTGGTTATAAAAAATGATAGAGAATTGTATATTTTGCGCGAAGGCGGCAAAAAATTAGCCGAAATTCTAGAATCAATAAAAGCCGGGGCCACGCCCGGTGTAGCGGCTAAAGAGTTAGATCGAATTGCGGAAGAAGAAATTCTGAAAGCCGGCGGGAAGCCGTCTTTTAAAGGTTACCGGCCGCCGGGCGTGCTAAACAAATATCCGGCGACTTTGTGTGTTTCAATAAATGACGCGGTGGTTCATGGCATCCCGGGCGAGCAAGTTTTGAAAGACGGCGATTTGGTCGGTATAGATATCGGGATGGAATATGGCGGTTTCTATACCGATATGGCGGTGAGTATCGGAATTGGCAAAATTACAGAACGAGAGAAAAAACTTTTGGATGTCGGTGAGCGCGCTTTGGAAATCGGCATCGGCCAGGTTAGAGGCGGCGTTAATGTCGGCGATATAGGAAGCGCTATACAAAAATTTGTTGGAAAAAATAATTTCGGAGTCGTAAGAGAGTTGGTTGGACACGGCGTCGGACTTGCGGTTCATGAAAATCCGGAAATACCAAACTGGGGCAAACTTGGGAGCGGCCCGGTACTAAAAGTTGGTGAAGTTATCGCAATTGAGCCGATGATAACCGCGGGGCATTATGCGATAAAACTTTTGCCCGATGGCTGGACTTGGGCCACGCGTGACGGTTCGAAGGCCGTCCATTTTGAGCACACTCTAGTTGTTACCAAAAATGGGGCGGAGGTCTTGACGAGGTTATAGATTTTTGCTATATAGGGAGGTGGAGGGGTCCAGAAAGGACGGTGAAAAATCGATTATCTTCTAGTCTTGTTAGAGACTAAAACAAACAAAAATTGCCAAAAAGGAGGAGGTCGAAATGTGGAGAATCGCTAGAAGCGCGATGGTTGGTTTGCTATCGCTTATCTTTATGGCTGCGTGCGTGAAAGCCAAAGATCCTATCTCAGCCACTGTTTTGGGAACATACACAACAACTATAGACGGCAATTCCTCTTTGACCAAACTGATTGAACGCGCTGGTTATAAACATGTCAACAAAAACATAACGGAAGACAGTTTTTCCATGACACTGACAAAAGACATTGTTCAAAGGAAGGTCCATGTTGTAGGTTTGAGTATGTTTGCGGACTATGATGAAATTCTTGGGTTACTGGGCCAGAAACGTCTTCGTCTTGCCAGCATTAGCGAACTCATATCGCTTATGCAACAGCATTCCGGTCTTCAGGTTGGAGGTGAGGGTGTTCTGGTTTTCTCTCCTACCTTAAAAACGTGGTGCGGTAATCGCGGCGTTGCAGTTGTGAAGTTCGGGGCAAAAAACCGTTTGTCATTCGGTTATTATGGCTATAACTATAGCAATCACTATCGACTTGCCGCGGTCCCAGTGACTTAATAAAGTTCTTCGTTAAACTCTTCGCTCTGTCACGGTAGATAATCCAAAAAGCCAGTTCGGAAATCGAACTGGCTTTGTTATTAGAATGAACCTTGACGTAACGTTTTTTGGGCATTAACATTATAAATATAATGAATTCGAAAAAATTAATTACAAATCAGATCGTTGACGAATATGAACTTCCTGTTTCCGTCAGCAAAGAAAAGGATGGTTTTTTGGCATTGTGCCCCGCGTGGAAAGATTGTTATGCGCAAGGCGACAGCTTTGAAGAGGTGCTTAGCGAAATAAATTTGGTTGCTTTATCGCTGATAGAAGTTTTTAAGGAGGAGCATCTGCCAATACCTCTGAAAAGACGGATATCAGCCGAAAAAATCGGGCCGGACGTAAGTTTCACTTTCCCGGTTTATGTCTCGCGATAATAAACCGTTAAAACTTAGACCGCTGATTTACTCGGAAGTAATTCGTAAAGCCCGCAAGGCGGGTTTTGTTTTTCGCAGAAGAACGAGCGGTACCCATGAAATCTGGTGGAATGAACAAATGAGAAAAACTTGTGTAATACCACACCATAAAGAAATTCGGACCGGTACGCTTGGTTCCATAATTAAGCAAATGGGCGTTTCGCGGAACGAGTTTTTGAGGTTATAAATTATTTGATTACCGAAGTTTTAATCGTGTTTAATTAAGGCCATGTCTCGTGTTTTGGGCATAGATTACGGCACCAAGAAAATCGGGATTGCGGTTTCAGATGAGGGTAAAAAAATGGCTTTTCCGAAAACCGTCCATCCTAATAACTGGGATTATTTCAGCAGTTTTTTGCGCGACTTGATTTTTAAAGATGATATTGATGAGATTGTCGTTGGTTTGCCGACTATGCTTGATGGCAATGATTCCGAACTAACTCCGGAGGCCAAGGAGTTTGGTGAAAAGATAAAAAACCTGACTAATTTGCCGGTATACTTTGAAAATGAGTCATTTACATCAAGCGCGGTGGATAAACAAGGCGCTGCTCCGCACGGCAAATCCGACGCTTCGGCCGCCGCGCTTATTCTGCAGTCGTTTCTTGACCGCCGCAATAAGCCGGCAAAAGAACAACCATTTTCCATCAAATTGTAATGGTCGTGATATAATAAACAGTAT
>CAYIFA010000013.1:16105-18079 GCA_964362625.1 uncultured Candidatus Saccharibacteria bacterium | reverse complement strand
GATAGCGCGGGCGGCGTCATCAGTCCTTTCTGAACTCCGCCGACCACCACGTCTATTCCCCAATCCATCATTTTCAAAGGGCTTATCACGAAACTGCTTACAACGTCGACAACAGTCATGGCGTAGGTGTTATGAACAATCCGCGCCAACTCTTCAACCGGATTGGTAACGCCGCTCGAAGTTTCATTATGGGTGAAAAAAACTGCTTTTTGTTCGCCGAATATTTTGCGGATTCTTTTAAAATCTTTCCCAAAATCAGCGGGATTAAATCCGTATCCGAGCGGCCTGGTAAGTAAATTAACTTTCAAACCAAAAGCTAACGCAATTTCGGCGAATCTATCGCCAAAAGCTCCAGAGGTACAAACCACTACCGAATCGCCGGGAGAGAAAAAATTGCACACCGCCGCTTCCATTGCGCCAGTGCCGGAAGCCGCAAACAAGCAAACGTTTATGTCGCTCGATGGCGAAAAAAGCAGATTTTTGATGCCAGATTCGGCGAATTTAACAAGTTCAGGAATTTCGGGACTATTCAAACCAGTCATTTGCTTGGCCATAGCGGACAAAACCTCCGGCGGACAAGTAGTCGGGCCAGGCGCTCTAAGCACAGTGTCGCTCCTTTCAGTATTAAGGATTTCTAGCTATATTTTAAACATTTTCCTGGAATTTGCAAATGTCTGACTGGCCGCTTCTTCAAGCAAAATGTTTTTTAGTTCCGCAATCTTTTTTGCGGTTTCTACAATATAGGCCGGCTCATTTCTTTTGCCACGATGCGGAACTGGCGCGACATAAGGCGCGTCGGTTTCCAAGACAATGCGGCCAAGCGGAATATATTTTATTTGTTCATCATAATCGCGGGTAAAAGTAATCACGCCGCCGAATGAAAAGGAAAATCCCAATTCTAAAAGTTTTTCGGCATCATTAACCGTCCCGGTAAAAAAGTGAACAATGCCGGGTGTCGGTAAAAGCTTAAAATCAATTGTTTTAAGAATTGATATGAGATCGGCGAATGCGTTACGGCAATGAATCATAAGCGGTTTTTTTACTTCGCAAGCAAGAACTATCTGTTGGACAAATGCTTCGCGCTGCCGCGCTTTGGTCTCTGGTTCGAGCCTATAGTAATCCAATCCGCATTCTCCTATCCCCACGACTTTCGGATGTTCGGCTAATTCCTTGTATTTTTTGAAATCAAATTCCTCACCTCTGCTGGTAAAACCGTAGGCGGCTTGGCTATCCCCGAGTTCTGCTGCGTCATGAAATGACTTTTGAGTATGGATCGGGTGCAAGCCAACAGTAGCATACACGCCTTCGGAATAATTTTCGGCAACCTCAATCGCGCGAACCGACGTGTCTTTTTGAGTGCCGACATTTATCAGCCAAACATCCGAATCCAAGGCGCGTTTGATTACCGCGTCGGTTTCTCCGTCAAACGCGGCGAAATGAGCGTGGGTATGAACGTCAAAAAGCTGGAAGTTTAGCATCGCTATATGATAAGCTACATGTAGTATATAGTTCAATAAAAATAACGAGGAGGATGAACATGGGCAGAGTTACCGAACATTTCGGTAACGAAAAATGCACGGTCGAAATTGAATTTACGATTGATCAAGTGAAAATAATGAATGAGAGAGCGAAAGCGCGTGGACTTAAAGACCATAAAGAGTTGATCTCTAAAGCCGTTGATTATTACCTAGACTCCACGATTTATTTCCAAGAACTCCGCGATGAATACAGGGAATCGCCGTAAAAAAACGAAAAAGCGGCTCAACCCCCGGGTTGAGCCATTATTTGTTTTCGCGGGAACAAAGGCGCGTGCGGAAAAATTTTAACTCGCTCTACTTCTTTAGGGTCGCCTGGCTGGACGCTAAAAATTTTGAAAATCTTATTTGAAGTTTCCGGCATAAGCGGACCAAGCAACCAAGCAATCTCTAGCGCCCCGTAAGCAGTCTGCCACAGGATCGCTGCGGTTTTTTCTTT
>CAYIFA010000013.1:0-16005 GCA_964362625.1 uncultured Candidatus Saccharibacteria bacterium | reverse complement strand
TTGGCATTATAGGCGGTAAGGAATTTTTCTTCGGTAAAATCGCCATCTTCGTTCGGTGAGACTTCCCGCAAAAAATAATATCGCGCTACCTCTGCGCTAAAACGCTCTATGAGATCGAATGGATCTACTACATTGCCAAGCGTTTTTGACATTTTTTTTCCGCCGACCACAATAAACCCGTGTACAAATATTGACTTGGGCAGAGCGAGCCCGGCAGACATCAGCATCCCGGGCCATATAGCGGCATGAAACCTCAAAATATCTTTCCCAATCACGTGCATATCAGCCGGCCAAAATTTTTTGAACTTCTCGTCATCTGAATGGCCGAAGCCCATGGCGGAAATGTAATTAGCCAGAGCGTCGCACCATACGTACATATTCTGAGACGGGTCATCCGGCACCGGCACACCCCACGGGATATCTTTAGCCGGACGCGAAAAACTCACATCCTCCAGGCCGGATTTGATAAGCGCCAATATTTCGTTTTTGCGCGTCTCCGGAATAATTTTCAGCTCACCTGACTCAATAGCCCTTTTAATCTTTCCGGCATATCGGGAAAGCCTAAAAAAATAATTTTCTTCTTCCAGACGCTCCGGCTCGGCATTATGATCAACGCACTTGCCGCGAACCAGATCTTTTTCGGTAACAAACGCCTCATGCCCGACGCAGTATAAACCTTGGTATGTTTTTTTGACCAAATCGCCGTTTTTGCTGATCAACCGCCATAATGCCGCTGCACCTGGAAAGTGCCGGTTTTCGTCAGAAGTACGAATGAAGTCATCATTAGAGATACCGAGCACCGCCAATAATTTTTTAAAAAGCTCGGCATGTTCATCTACAAATTCACGGACATCTTTGCCGGCGGCTTGGGCGGCGCGAGAAATTTTCGCGCCATGCTCATCGGTTCCGGACAAAAACCAAACATCGCGGCCGAGCGTACGCATATACCGCGCGACAACATCGGCCTGTATTGCCTCCAGCGCAAAACCAATATGCGGACGCGCATTGACATAAGGGATCGCGGTGGTTATATAAAATTTATCTTTCACTTTATATCTTGTGGCAGGGTGGCTCGCCTACGGGCGCGACAAACCCCGCCGTTTAAGCCCCCAACTCAAATTGCAGGACGTTTTCTAGCCGCTACGTCATTTGAAACTTCCACCACTATGGCCGAGAGTGGAACGGCTAGTAAAATTCCAAAAAATCCTCCGAGTTGTCCCCCGATGATCATAGCAAGTATAACTATTATCGGATGAACCCCAACGGTTTTTCTAACAACAACCGGGTATATTAAATGGTTTTCTAGCTGTTGAATTATTACAAAAAGCACTAGAGTGAAAAGCCCCGAGATCGGCTCCTGAAAATACGCGACAATTATCGCCGGTATTGCCGCAAAAACCGGCCCGAATATTGGTATTAGCTCAAATATCGCGGCCAAAACCGCAAAAGGTAACGCGAAACGTACCTGTAAAACCGTAAGCCCGAGATAAACGAGCACACCTACCAATAAACCCATTAGAATCTGTCCTTGGAACCATTTCCCGATTTTGCCCTGGCTTCTCTGCCACAAATCCAGTATATAATCTTCGTATTGGCTGGGAGTAATAACCGCCAAAAAATTTTCAATACCGCGCTCCTGCACCGAAAGATAAAAAGACAATACTACAATAAGCCCCACTGATAAAGCGCCGCCAAAAACCTTGGCAGTAGCGTGGAAAAACCCCTCGGAAAAATCTTTTAGGAATGAGAGCGAATTACCAGCGGCATTTTCAAGACCTTGCGACAATGATTTGGGAAGTTCGGGAATAAAACTAAAAACGGTATCCGGACGAGTGGCCGCCTTTATAAATTCCGGGAACTCCGAACTAAGGCCACTTAACTCTTGAAATAACGGTGGCACGATAAAAGAAAACGCGGCAGCCAAAACCAAAAAGGCCGTGAGATAAGTTATGATGACTCCGAGCAAACGCGGGATACCGCGCTTTTTAAACCAAACCGCCGCCGGTTCAACCGCGGAAGCAATTACAACCGACAGCAAGACAATCGCCACCACGTTGCGAATCAAATAAAAAAACCACACAATCCCGAGAATCAGAAGGATGCGGATGATTACGCCGGTAGTTATATCAATATAAGTTTTATCCTGAACTGGGGGCATCGACAACGAAAATTAAAATATTTAAAGATTTAAGAATCAAATGCTATTTTAGCGCGCCAGCAAGTATTTTCTGGAGGCTGCTGGTATTCGGACGTTCGCCGATTACCGCGAGGTTTAAATTCCGCGGACGGATCATATCACTCGCTATCTTAACAATATCATCACGGCTCACATTTTCAATATGTTTAAACATTTCTTCGGGTGTTACAAGTTTTTTATGAAAAAGTTCCCGCTCGCCATAATAACCGGCAAGTTCATCTGAAGATTCAAATGAAATCGCGAGCGAACCGCGCAAATTGTCTTTGGCAAATTTTATTTCATCTTCGGTTGGGCCATTTTTAGCGATATCCCGAAATTCTCTAAGCATGATCCCAACCGCTTCTTCCAACGCGCCGTTATTTACGCCGGCCGACCCGGCCAAGTATCCGCTATCAGTATAATGTTCAGATTCTGCCCGGACATAATAGGCGAGGCCCCGTTTTTCTCTGATTTCATGGAAAAAGCGGGAAGACGAATTGCCGCCCAAAATTACACCAAGCAGGTCCGAGGCATGGCGCTTTTCACTATACATATCATAACCATTGCGAAATCCTAATATAAAATGAGTTTGATCTGTTTTCTTGCTGACGGCGCGAACCTGCGGCCTTGATTGTTTCTCAAAAACCGCTATTTTTCCTTTGGCCCTTCCGGGCTTAAAGCCGCTAAGCGCATCTTTCACTTTTTTGAATGCGTCTTCAATCCCGATATTGCCGGCGACTACAGCAATTGTGTTGGACGCGACATATTGGCTATCACGGTATTTAATTATCGCGTTTCTCGTAATATTTTTAATATTTTCATGAGTACCGGTAATGCTCCATCCGGCCGGCTGTCGTCCGTATATAAGTTCTTCCCAAATATCGCCGATTTTCCGCATCGGCATATCCTCGAACATACTAATTTCTTGCGCTATCACACCGCGTTCTTTATCAATTTCTTCAGATTTAAACAGAGGGTTTAAAAGAATATCGGCGATCACGTCCAGCGCGGTATCGAAATGCTTGACCGCCGTCTTCACCCAATAACCCGTAATTTCTTTTGAAGTAAATGCGTTATGCTGTGCGCCCATTTGATCAAGCGCGCGGCTTACGTCTCCGGGATTAGGCCGTTTCGCGGAGCCCTTGAAAAATAGGTGTTCGAGAAAATGCGAAACGCCGTTTATGTCTTTTGTTTCATATTTTGACCCGGTGCCGATAAAAACAGACAGGGTCACCGCGGCGGTAGCATTCATTGGTATAACAATGACGCGGAGGCCATTTGACAAGGTCCTTTGGTGGAATGGCGCTTTCTTCATGATAGCTTTTCCGAAAAATAATTTTTTAAATCGGCAACCGCTATCCTCTCCTGCTTCATGGTGTCCCGATCACGCACGGTCACCGTGTCATTTTCCAGAGTTTCAAAATCAACGGTAACACACCACGGTGTTCCGATTTCATCCTGCGAATAATAGCGCTTGCCGATATTGCCACGGTCATCGAAAGCCGGGTTTAAAAAATGGCGTTTAGCGTTCTGATAAATTTCTTTTGCCCTTTCTACGAGTTTCGGCTTGTTGGCCAGCAAAGGAAAAACCGCGACTTTATGCGGGGCGATAGCTGGCTGCAGTTTTAATATTACACGGTCGCCGTCTTCATGATAGGCCTCGCAGAGCAGCGCGAATAATATCCGTTCAACTCCAGCTGACGGTTCGATTACGAACGGATAAAACCGTTCGCCGGTTTTGTCATCAAAATAATCCAGCGAATGCGCCCTCAAATCAAAGTCGCCGCGATTAGCAATGCCTTCAATTTCTTTTCGGCCGAATGGAAAATCAAATTCAATATCTGAAGTTTGCTTAGAGTAATGCGCGCGTTCATCCGGCGATTGCTCGCGCAAATAGATATTTTTCAAACCAATTCGCTTATACCAAACCATCCTTGAATCGGCCCACTCATGAAATGCCCGCTCATCGTCGCCGGGTTTTACAAAATACTCTAATTCCATCTGCTCAAATTCACGTGTACGGAAAATAAAATCTCTTGGATTGATTTCATTGCGGAAGGCCCGGCCGATTTGCGCAATACCAAACGGTATTTTTACTCGGGTAGTATCGGTAACATTTTTAAAGTTTACGAAAATACCGCCTGCAGTTTCGGGCCGAAGATAAGTTAAAGATTCGCCCCCTTCAACCGGCCCGACAAAGGTTTTAAACATCATATTAAATTGGCGAGCAGGCATCAATTCGCCTTGGCATTCCGGGCATTTTTCGCTTTCTGTTTCATCTCTGCGAAATCGTTTGCGGCACTTTCTACAATCAACCATCGGATCAGAAAAATTATCCGTATGCCCCGATGACCGCCAAACTTGCGGATGCATTATTATTGCCGCGTCCAACCCCACCACATCTTCACGTTCCAAAACTACGGCTCTCCACCAAGCCTCTTTAAT
Source organism: uncultured Candidatus Saccharibacteria bacterium (assembly GCA_964362625.1). Classification (GTDB taxonomy): domain Bacteria; phylum Patescibacteriota; class Minisyncoccia; order 1-14-0-10-42-19; family 1-14-0-10-42-19; genus CAYIFA01. The sequence continues at coordinate 11,384 of CAYIFA010000013.1, read as the reverse complement.
ATTATGCCTCATTTCCGCGCCTAGCGGCCCAAAATCATAGAAACCGGCCAGCCCGCCGTAAATTTCAGAACCGGGGAAAACAAAGCCGCGCCTTTTGGCGAGCGACACGATTTTATCCAGCGAGTCCATATTGGATAATGATAGCAGACAATAACAAAAAAACCAGCGCTTTAATGCCGGTTTTAGCCGAGTTCGCGAGAACAATCTAAGGAACAACCACTCCGTCTCCCTGCTTAAATCGCGGGTCGTTACGCAAATCCGTGGTCAGGGCCGGTTCGCTCGCGCGAACCCCGCTGCCGGTCCAGTCATCAATCCCGTTAACCACCGCCTCCGAAACTATCACCGGGCTTCTATCAATATCAGCGGGGGCAGCCACTAATCCTACTTGAAAAATTACTTCTTCTGCCGGACGAATCACTCCGCTCCCAGCCCGCAACAAGTCCGGTTTCCATTCAATTTTTCCGGTAAGATTATCATAAGTGATTTTCGCTTCGTCGGGCCTGACAGCTCCTTTCCAAATCATATATTGCGGCAGAGTCGCGCTCACCGCAACGTTTTTAACGTCATTCGTCGAGTTAACCAAGGACCACACGACAGTATATACGGTCTCCCGGCCAACCTTTGGCGGCAATGGCCCCGAACCCGGCAAAGCCGGGAAATGATAAAAGCCCTCGCGAAGAAACTGGATATCGGTTTCAACCTTCATATCCAGAGTACGCTTACCGGCAACATCAACGCCCCCAAAACCCAATGGATTAACCGGCACACCAAACTCGCCGGCCAGCCGCAGGCCAAAATTGGAATCGTCAGAAGATTTAATCTCAAAAAATCTCGGCACGGAAAAATTTAAATTGAGTACCCCTTCTTCGCCGGGTTCCACAAAGGCAAAAGGCGGATACGAAGCCGGGCTCCAGCGCATCGCGTTATCAGCCGTGACAAACGACCCGCTATCGCCGATTAATGTTTTTGGATCATAACCGAGGCCGGTCAAAACGATCTTTAGCACGGCGTTTTCCACCGCGACCGGCAAATTATTTTTCCATAAAACTTTAACATTTACATTTTGCCCGGTTTTTATTACCTGGTTCACCGCCTGGAATGATAAATCGAGAAATTGCCGCGCGAGCGAGACAGTTGCGCTGTCAGAACCGAAAATCATGCGGTTTGCCCCTTCAAATGTGCCCAAAAACGCGCGGAAAGTTTCTTCGGCGTACTCCTGGGAATGCAGCGCGCCGGTAATAGTGATTGTCCGCCGCTCGCCGGGTTTGATATCGCCCAATAGCCAGCGGGTGCTTCCTTCGGTTGGGCGCGGGGAAGCTTTGTCAAATTCAAAATTGTCCGGATACTCCATCTCAAGCATACTATCGGCCAAAATATCTTTGGCTTCGGAAACAAACTCAACTTTTACCTCAAAACTGTCGCCGGAATTAAGCGCTTGCGGCGCGGCAATCGAAACCACCACCGGTGAGCGGGTGATTTTTGTAGAAATTTTTTTATCGCGAGCCAAAATGACGTTCGAGCCCTCAAAACGATATTCCAGCGACGCCGCAGCTTCGACAAAAGCGTCTTTGTCTCCGAAAAGAAACGCCCGAAAACGCTCTTCTACTCTTGCTTTAGGGGCAATGCGGCCCAAATTTTTACGAACTCGGAGCGTATTAGCTGTCTTATTTTCGCCGCCAAGCGGCCGGGAGCCATCCGGATAATTAAAAACTAAATCAGTAGATTCCAATGCTTTATCCGAACGGTTTTCAATAAAAACTCTCCATTCGGCCAAATCCCCGCCGGCAAGCTCCGCTGGACCTTCAATTGTTAGCGAGATGTCGCTTGGCGAAATGCCGCCAAAGCCCCCCAACAGATACCAAACCGCTGCCGCGCCGGAGATCGCTAAAAACAAAACCGCTCCGAGCACTATCAATAACACCCTTGATCGGGATTTAGCCGATCCTGCGCTTAATGCTTCCTCGATTTCTTCTTCCGGAACTTCCACCGGCCAGCTTTCTTGCGAATGCGGAATATATTCACGCAGTTCCGGATCTCCGGTGCGTTCGCCAAATTCCTCCCCGCGGCGATAGAGCCGTTTTTTTAACCTTGCAATCGCTCCTTCTTCGTTATTATTAGCGAGCATGTATATATATTATGCCAGAATTAAGTGGTGTTGAAAATTGCTTATAATTGACTAACCCGAAGGCCGGAGTTAAAGATGGGCAATAGAGCATACTTGAGATCGCTTGCGCCCAATGTACCTACACCCCAGTCATTTTTTAAAATGGCGTATTTAAAATTTTCAGGAAAAACCCCGACATAACCTAATCGATGCAGAACGCGTACCCCAAATAGCAGGTCAAAATCATCCGGAATTTTTCCGGCCTCTCGTAAAAAACCAAAAGCCGAATCCAAAAGCTGCCATAAATTATCGTCCTTTTCTTCGCCGTTCACCAAGCGAACTACGAGTCGGCTGATCTTTCCGGCGGCCATCAAGCTTGGATTATGCGGCGAAAACGACGTGATAAGCTCGGCATCAGTCAGCCGCAAAAAATCCCGGCCGTAAACAAAAGATAGGCGCGAGTGCGAAAAAAGAGCGGCGTGCCGCGAAAGTTTGGATTTAGCCATGCGGATGCTTTTGGCAAAAATTCTTAGGAGCCCAAAATCCTTAGTGTAGGCCACCAAAAACTTATTAGCTTCGCCGCTATTGTAATAGGCCAAAATTATCCCTTCGGTGTGGTACATAAAAAAACAGTTTCGCCTATTTTTTTATTATACACATATAATTCACAATCTTATGTAGCGTTGATGGCAGATATGTTAAACTACAAATACTGCCAGTGACTCTCCGGAGTTGGTGTGGGTTGGCCGGGGACAGGGCTGGCACTATGGTTCTGCTTGAAAACTGCGTACCGATTCGTTGAGCCACCGCGGGAGGCGTATGCGACACAGGGCGCGGGAAACCTGAGAGCCATTCCTTTTCACATCGATACGCGGTAGTGGAGAGGCAAATTCAACCCACACACCATTTAACCCCCCGTCGGATCTTCGGACCGGCGGGTTTTCCTTTTTAGATTAATTTTTTAATAAACACTGACCCTTTTCCATCCCAACGTCTCATGACACCTTTTATCCTTCGACAAGCTCAGGATTGCGAGATGTCACTTCCCATGACATCTCTTATATTTCTTTCCTACTCCATGCATATTTGTTTTAACTTCAAACATCCAAATTCTGCACGGCCTTAGCGTGGGTCTCAATGAATGTTTTGCGCGGAGCAACTTCCGAACCCATTAAAATATCAAAAATGCGGTTGGCTTCTTCGGCGTCTTTAATGGCCACCTGTTTGAGCAGGCGTCTTGCCGGGTCCATCGTGGTTTCCCATAGCTGCTCCGGGTTCATTTCGCCAAGACCCTTGTAACGCTGGATGGTAACTCCTTTTAACTTTCCGCTTTCTGCGGCCTCTTCGGCAGGCTCGGCATCTGCTCCTTCGGTCTTTATCGATTTATCTCTGGAGCTTTTTTCAAATTCCCTTAAGACAGATTCTTTCTCCTGATCGCTGTAAGCATAACGGACAACCTTCGCTTTTTGTATCCGGTATAACGGCGGAGTCGCGATGTAAAGATATCCCTTGGTTATCGCCGGCAAAAAATAACGGAAGAAAAGGGTGAGCAAGAGCGTCCGAATGTGCGCGCCGTCAACATCGGCATCGGTGGCGATTATTATCCGGTGATAGCGCAGCCTAGAAGCGTCAAATTCATTGCCTATCGCCGCTCCCAACGCGATAACCAGCGACCTGATTTCTTTGGAAGCAAGCATCTTGTCTATGCGCGCCCGTTCCACATTTAAAATTTTCCCGCGCAAAGGCAAAATTGCCTGGAATCTGCGGTCTCTACCGGATTTCGCTGAACCGCCCGCGGAATCTCCTTCTACTAGGAATAATTCGGACTCGGCCGGGTCTCTGGATTGACAATCGGCGAGCTTGCCGGGCAGAGTCAGCCCATCAAGCGCCCCCTTTCTCAATATAGTATCTTTGGCGGCTTTAGCGGCTTTTCTGGCTTTTAGAGCCAGCACTATCTTCTCGACAATAGCTCTAGCATCTTGGGGGTTTTCTTCCAAAAACGCCGAAAAAGCCTCGCCAAACATTGACTCTACGGCAGACCTGGCCTCAACCGATCCGAGCTTAGCCTTGGTTTGGCCTTCAAACTGCGGCTCGCGCAATTTAACCGAAATTATCGCGGTGAGTCCTTCGCGCACGTCATCGCCGGTAAACGAGTCGATTTCGGCTTTGATATAGCTGTTTTTCTTGGCGTAATCGTTGAGCGTACGGGTTAGCGCGGTGCGAAACCCGGTGATATGCATTCCGCCTTCGGGATTGTGGATGTTGTTGGCAAAACCCATTTCGCGGGTGGAAAGGTCGTCAACGTATTGCAGTGCGACTTCCACCAAAACGCCGTTCACGTCTTTTGAAGCATAAAAAATGTTTTCGTGGTTCGACGCGACATAGCGGTTTAAATATTTAACGTAGGACCTAATCCCGCCTTCAAAATAAAATCCGTGGGAGCTCTGTCTGGCGATATCCTTTTCACGGAGATCGCGCAAAGAAATCCGCACGCCTTTAGTCAAATAGGCCTGCTGACGCATTCGCTCAAGAACGCGCCCCCAATCAAATTCGATTTCCGGGAAAATTTCCGGATCCGGTTCAAAAGTAATGGCTGTCCCCGCCCCTTTGCAGGTCCCAACCTTTTTAACGTTGCTTTTCGGCTTGCCGCGAACATACTCTTGCAGCCACTGTTCGGGTTCGCGGCAAATCCGCGCCTCCATCCATTTTGATAATGCATTGACCACTGAAACGCCAACGCCATGAAGGCCGCCGGACACTTTGTATGAACCGCCGCCGAATTTTCCGCCGGCATGCAGTACGGTCATAACGGTTTCAAGCGTTGATTTTTTCGTCTGTGGGTGCTTTTCAACCGGAATGCCGCGGCCGTCATCAACTACCCGCACCTGATTTCCCGGCAAAAGAGTAATACCGATATTCTTGGCATATCCGGCCATCGCTTCGTCAATCGCGTTATCAGCAACTTCCCAAACCAAATGATGAAGCCCATCCGGTCCGGTTGAACCGATATACATTCCGGGCCTTTTCCGTACCGGATCCAGCCCCTCAAGCACCTGAATAGATTCGGCGGTATATCCGTCGCTTTTTGATTTAGACTTTTCCCCAACCTCTTCTGCTTTTGAGCGTTTTTTAGGAGGTTTTTTAGCCATAAATATATAGATATATTAACAAAATTTGAGTCCTTCTGCAACTCAAAACCCAACGAAAATCCGTGCGCTTTAGGCCCGGACTCCGCGCAAATAAGCAGATTAATTTCTAGGCTCCCTCAATTGCCGGTTCGGCAATCACGGCCGGTTGTTTTTGGGCGGACTCTTCGCTAAAATCTATTTCGCAAACGCCGCCAACGCAGGCAAGTTCTTTAGCGCCTTGAGTTTGATCATCTTTTTCATAAATCGTAATGTGCGAGAAGTCAATTTCCGGCATCTTCGCCACTAATTCATTATATTGCTCCTCGGTGATTTCCTCGAATGGCGCGAGTTGATAAACATGATCTTGGCGCGGAAGAAAAGAAAGCCCGCCGGTCATTTCCCAATTCTTATAGAGCCAATTGGCGCTATCTATCCATTCATCCGGCCCAACCGAAACTGTTACCGATGGGTTATGCTCGGTATAATTTTCTTTCACTATTTTCCAATACTCCAACTGATCTATGGCCGTAAAATCGTTTTTGGTTTTGGCGCTGGCTGGCGCTTTAACCGGAAATTCCAAAACAAACGTGGAGGCAGATTCTCCGGACTGCCCGACTTCCGGCCAATAAGGAAACTTTTGATCCTTAAGCATTTCAAAAAGCGGATCAGTGGCCGAAATACGTACGCGGCGGATGTAATATTGGGCATGCCGCGGGTGCATTCCTGAGGCGGCATCCACTAATTGGCTGACAGTCCCCGACGGCTTAACACAGGTAATGCACGTTGATTCGTTTATACCGAATCGTTTGGCATAGGTCCGGTTTACCTTCAGGGCTTCCTGCTTTAGGGCGGCCAAAACCTCGGGTTTGCGCGCTTCCGGCGAATCCCAGTGGCCGGTAATTGAAACTCCGAGCAAACGCTCTTCTTCGCAGTTTTCCTTCCAATCTTTGGAAATATAAGGAAACTTAGTTAGAGTCGACTGATAAGTCCCAATAATGGTTGCCAGGCGCGTTTTCCGCGTAAGTGATTCTGATGTGTCGTCTTCGCGGGCAACCACCTCTGACAAATTGCAAAACTGTTTACTTCTCAACACGATTTCGCCGCAGTTATGAACATAGATCCCGTTTGCGTCAAAGGCATTAACTTCCGGAACGTTACAATCGTATACTCGCTCTTCTCCGGCGCTCCTTATCGAAACTATTCTGGAAATAAATGACTCGCGATTCAGTTTTCTCTTATACGAACTCAATAGTAATTCTAATTTGTTCTTTTTAGCCGAATCGTTAAAATTAATAAGCTCGGTAAAAACTTCCAAATTGGATCCGGAAATCACAAGTTCGTGGTTGGAACGGCATAAATATTCTTTTAACCCTCCGCGGCCATCCGGCATTAATTTCATTTCTCTGGGTTTACGATTTTTATAAATGGTACTCATTATACCCAAACGCGACAACATTCTTTGAGCTCGCTCTAATGATCCATAATAACTGGAGTTTAATCTAACGCTTACACCCTTCGCCTGATTCCCCTGTACTGACCCATCAGCATCAAACCATCCTTTCAAAAAACCCCGATAAAAATCCGATGAAGTCATTTCTATTAAATCGGTCGGGAACTTCTGATTATATTTAATACCATATGAAATAGCCAGAGTTCCGAGATTCGTAGAACCAACACGCCCATACCCGCTTTTAGCCAAATGCCCTCTCAAATCACTTCTCCCGCCAACCGTGGCGTGAATTAGATCGGCCGCATATGTCATCATTTGTGATTGCGCTTCTCCCCAATAGTCCAAATTAGCTCTGCCGTTTGCTTCAATATTGCCATCACCTATCAGGCTGCCCAACAACCAACCTTCTTGCTCAGTACCGAGGCCCATCCAGTGAAATCCGCAATGATTGTGAAGAACGATTTTATCTCCAGGCGTTAAATCTTTAACTTCTTTCCAAACATTCCTTTGCACTTTCCTTGTTTTGTATCCAACTGTCAGAATCTTATGATTTCCGGTTACCTTCAAAGTATGGCCGCGCCCAGTCTTAATTTTAAATACCTCTTTTTCACCGGTCTCAAAAAAACCTGATGATTTATAAATTTTTCCATCTATAACAGCTTCAAACGGCGCACCGAGCAAATCCTTCACCAGCGCGGCGCCAGTGCTAGTCATAACCCAAGTATCAGCAGTAACACAAGGATTTGTGCCACTTGTCAAGTAATGGTCCTTAAAAACCTTCCAACGCCGCCTTGGCAGTTGACTCTCAAGCCCCCCGCGGTTAAAAATGCCGCGTTCGCCAGTACCGCTTTTGGCCAGCGCCAGCCATTCTTCCATAAATTCTGTGGCCGACGGTTTTTCGTTGTACACCGCGGAATTATTAGCCATAGAACGCTGTGGTTCAGTCAGGTAAAACTGGCCTGTTTTAGCGTGACGCATTTCGTCGTCATCTAAATCGGAAAGAGAAATTAAGGCGCTCCGCCTAACACCGCCCATAACTACCACTTCGCCGATTTTACAAATTATGTCGTGGACATCTATGTTAGAGAGCCGGCGGCCTGGTTTGGACAAAATCTTACCGCGAGCAAAATCCAAAAGAGCCCGCAGCGGTCCGGGACCGGAGCTTCGGCCGCCCATAGTAATCAGCCGTGCGCCAGCCGGGCGCAGTAAAGAATAGTCAAATTCAATATCTTTTCCGGAATACCAAGTTTTGAGCCCAAGTGTTAGAGCATTCCCCCACCCCTCCTTGGAATCCTCAATAATATGTATCTCCAATTTTTCGCCAAGTTGCTTTTTGATTATAGGCAACAACTGGATGTTTTGCGATTCCACCGAAAAACCGACTCCAGTGCCGCACATTGACAAATACATTATTTCGGCAAAATCTTCCAAACGGCTGGGGGCGATAAAAGAACAATTATAAGCTGACACGTTAGTTTTCCCGGCCGCCCAGCCGGCAGACCAAAGCAGACGCATAGACGGCATTACTTCCTGATTCAAAATTGCTTCCCGGATCTCCGCGTATTCTTCATCCTTCAATTTATCTCCGATGTTTTCACACATAAAGGACATATACCGGCCAACGGTTTCTATCCAAGTTTCGCGGCGATTTTCTTCTTCGATCCAACGCGAATATGTCCGATAATATATGAACTCGGACAAAGCGTTACGGAAATGTTTTTTTGATTCACGGACTAACCGCCCAACATGCTCCGGAACGGTTTTTGTTTTATCACGGACCTGCGCCCGTTCGTTTCGGTAAAGAATATAAGACTTTGCGGTTTTCGGAAAATCCATCAAAATCAGGGCTTCTTCGACTATGTCCTGTATTTCTTCGATATGCGGAATGCCGCCCTTGGGATATTTTTTTAGCAATTCTTTTACTACCCGGTCGGAAATTCTCAACGGGTCGCGTTCGCGATTGCCTTCGCCGGTTGCCAGCATTGCCCTATAAATCACACGGGTAATCCGATTTTTGTCGAATGAAACTAGTCGGCCATCACGCTTCTTAACTTGTTTTATTGGGAATGCTGGTGTTGGTGTCATATTTAGATGACAAATTCCTAATTTCTAACTTTCCCTTCACGTCCGATCATAGTGATACGGCAATAACGAGAGGTGAAAAAAATCAGATATTAGGAATTACAAAATTTAATTGTATATCTAAATTATAAATCAAAAAAAAATAACCGGAAGTGGAAAACCCAGTTCGGTTAGGTGTACAACTACTACCGGCGTGCACTCAAGAGAAAATTTTACATTTTCCTGCTTCTACGCAAAAATGCCGGTATGGCATCCCAACTCTCGTCATTTTTATCGTTTTTCTCGCCGACCACGCTTTTTTCAATTACCGGTTCTTCAATCGGCCGCGGTTCAGGTTTTTTTATTTTTAAAATCGGCTCGTCTTTTTGGCCCGGCAGACTAAATAGCGGCTTCATGTTCGCCTTTTCCGGGAATCCAGCGGCGATAACTGTTATTTTTAGCTCATTTTTCCGTAAGCGTTCGTCATGAATCGCGCCAAATATCACTCTCGCGCTTTTATCCATAGATTCCGTGATTATTTTGGCCGCTTCCTGTATCTCCCATAATGTCATGTCCGGACCGCCGGCAATGGCGAAAAGCACGCCTTTTGCGCCATCAATAGAAAAATCCAATAACGGCGAATTAATTGCGCCTCTGGCAGCTTCTTCAGCTCTTTTTTCACCAGTAGCCGAGGAAACGCCCATCAAAGCAGACCCGGCATTCTGCATAATAGCCCGGACATCCGCAAAATCAACGTTGATGATTCCTGGCAGCATTATAAGATCTGAAATACCCTCAACAGCTTGCCGCAAAATATCATCAGACATAGCAAACGCTGAAAGAAAAGTGGTGTCTTTGGAAGTAGCGGCGAGCAAGCGATCATTTGGTATGACTATTAATGCGTCGACGTTTTCTCTGAGGCGCGCCAGGCCTTCTTCGGCGAGTCGGCCGCGCTCGGCTCCCTCAAAGGTAAATGGCTTGGTTACTACTCCGATAGTAAGAATCCCCTGACTTTTTGCAGAGTGCGCTACCACTGGACTGGCACCGGTGCCGGTTCCCCCGCCAAAACCGCAAGTCACAAAAACCATATCAGCGCCTTTTAAGACCTCTTGAATTTCATCGCGTGTTTCTTCCGCGGCTTGCCGCCCGATTTCCGGATTCATTCCTGCGCCAAGGCCCTTGGTCAAGTTCTTGCCGATATGTATTTTTTTATTGGCAGAAGTGTGGTGCAAATCCTGCATATCGGTGTTAACCGCGACGAAATCAACTCCGCGCACCTTGGAATGGATCATATGATCAACAGCATTGGACCCGGACCCGCCGACCCCGACAACTTTTATTCTTGCGAACGCCTCTACTTCTGGCTTGAGATTTGGCATGCCAATACATTACATAAGAGCGCTGGGCCCCGCAACTTGACACCTTACGGTAAAAATGCCCTAAACCATCGGGCTATTTTAGATCCCGTGTTCGTTACTGGAATCCCAAAGACCCCGCTGTAATTTTTACGATTATCCCGAGCTATCAGACAAAGTCCGATTGCGGTGGACCAAGACGAATCAAGCAAATCGCCGCGAACTGTTTCAATGCCGCTAAATCGTCCCTTCTCAATCGGCAGTTCCAATTCATGACGAGCCATGTCCTGAATTCCGAATAAATTAGCTCCGCCTCCGGTCAAAACCACTCCAGCCGGCAACAATCGATCGCGTCTGATTCTTTCTAGATGCTTATAGACCAGCTCAAAAATGTCCGATAAACGCGCCTTAATTATTTCTTCAACCTTCTTTTTTTCCTGTCCCTGATAGCTGTCATATGATTGCTTAAGTGTTTCGGCATCATCGATACCAATTCTAAAACCAATCGCTAAGTCGTTGGTAATGGCGGCTCCGCCGATTGGAATGGTCCCGACCGAAATAGGAAGACCCTCTTCGTATACTACGAGCCCGACCGAGCCACCGCCGATGTCTAGAAGCAAGACGCCGACCTCCTTCTGTCGTTTGGATAAAACCGCCTGTGCCGCGGCAATCGGAGCAGCGGTAATACTTAATACCTCTATTCCGGCTAAATTCGCAACTGCCACAACATTTTCAGCGTGCGGAACAAGCCCGGTTACAAACAACGTATCAACTTCCAAGCGCGAACCAACCAGCCCTTTTGGCGCATGCGTTAAAATAGCGTTATCCACCCTGAAAGTAACCGGGATTTGGTGCAAAATTGTTTTATTGGCAAGCGGCAACAATACCGCATGGCTCGCTTCTATCGCCCGATCAATGTCATGAGAAGCTATTTCGCTTGCTTCTCCGGAAACTACTACCTGACCGCGGGAAAGAACCGAAGACAAACTAGCTCCGCCAAACGCAAAAGCTGCCGAACTTATTTTTATCCCGGCAACGCGTTCGGCTCGCTTCACCGATTCTCCGAGCGCCCGCGCGGCATCTTCCACGTGTTCTATATTCCCCCGCCGAAGACCGTCTGAAGACGATACGCCAGTCCCGACAATCCTCATTTTTTCATTGCCTTTCGCCCACTCCGCCACCACAGTACGCGTCTGATACGTCCCGATATCAATACCAACTGTAATATTTCTCGGCATATTATTATAATTACATTCTATAGTAAAAAATCCGGCTCCACTAGCCGG
>CAYIFA010000012.1:0-20462 GCA_964362625.1 uncultured Candidatus Saccharibacteria bacterium | reverse complement strand
TCGGCATATTATTATAATTACATTCTATAGTAAAAAATCCGGCTCCACTAGCCGGATTTTGCTAAAAACCGCCTCTCCGCTCTTTGCATAATTATCGAATCCCGGTTGCGCCGATGGTCATATCCTCCCAGATGCAAAAGTGAATGTATATATAAGTAAGTGAGCCGCTCTTTAACGGGACGTCCGAGCTTGCTCGCTTCCTGGTAAATGCGCGGGACATCTAACAATATCTCGCCGGAATTTTTGTCGTAGCTAAACGATAAGACGTTGGCGCGTTTTTTATGTCGCGACAGTTTTTCGGCGCGGCGCATTTCTTTTCCGCTGACCAGCGCCAAGCTTAATTCGTATTTTTCGCCGAGAACGAGGTTTTTGATTTTACTCCAAACGATTTTCGGAATTTTTATTTTTGTTCGGCGCGTTACGGAAAAATTCATTGGGACTGCTTAGCAAGTTTTTGACGAAGTAAATTTGATACCCGGTCTCCGGAAACGCGGCCTTTTAGAACCGCCATGGCTGTTTTCATGGCTTTGCCGAAATCAGCTTGGCTCGCAGCGCCGGTTTCGCGGATCGCCTCATCAATAATCCGGGCGACTTCTTCATCGGGTAGTTCCGGCGGCAGATATTCGGAAAGTATCTCCGATTCTTCGGATTCTTTTTTGACTAGATCCTCGCGTCCGCCTTTTTTGAATTCGGTTATGGAGTCCCGGCGCTTTTTTGATTCGGATTTTACAACATCTAAAACTTCTTCATCGGATAGCCCAACGTCTTTTTTTCTAAGCTCAATTTCCTTATTTGAAACCGCGGCCAGGAGCAAACGTAGCGTGGAAAGCCGCGTTTCGGCACGCGCCTTTAAAGCGTTTTTCGTGTCACTTTGGATTTTTTCTTTTAGGGTCATTCTGGTTTAACTTTGCCGAGCTTTTTCATCAAACTCATGTGTTCGGAATATTTTTTCTTTCTGATCGCATTCTCGCGGACTTTTCTTTTTGATTTTGACCGCCCACGAAACTGATGGGCCCGCACGCGTTTTAGCAGACCGGATTGCTGTACTTTACGCGAAAAACGCCGCATCAAAGAAGCCGGGCTTTCCGACTCGCGTCTGGTCACTTCGATTTGAGGATTTTTGTTGGCCATATTTTTACTTTATTGGGGTCTTGCCCATCTGCCCACCCGCCCAGAATATGCAAATGTATGTGGTCTACAATTTGTCCGCCGTTTCTTCCGACGTTAAACACTAATTTATAACCGGCGAGACCGAATGATTTTGCGGCGTTGCGCGCCTGGATGATGAGCTGGCCCGCGAGATCGGCATCATCGTCCTCCAATTCGTTAACTGAAACTATATGTTTTTTCGGGACAACCAGCAAGTGTACCGGCGCCTTGGGGTTAATATCCTTAAAAACCATCAACTCACCGTCTTCATAGACAATGTCGGACGGCGTTTCCTTTTTGGTTATTTTACAAAAAATGCAATCCATAAATATAATGCGGCTGTTACCTGCTCAGGATGCCTTTAGCATAGCTGATGCAGGCGGGCAAAACAATATGCCCACTATACGGAAGGCCCGCCGTTTTTTTTCTTCATCTTCTTTAGATGTTCGGCGATTTTTGCCTGCTGCACAGTTTCTTGAACTCCGGAACGCATATCACGAATAATTATTGTTCCATCAATCGCTTCTTTTTGGCCCAAAATCAGGGCGAATTGCGCGCCGGCTACGTCGGCAAGACGCAATTGCGCTTTCAGGCTATCCTTGGCTAGAGACGACGAAACCGAAAGGCGCATATTCCGGAACTCTTCGAGCATTACTAGGCTTTGTTGCTTGGCTAACGGCCCCAATTGAACAAGAAAAATTTTTGGGGCGCTGGCTTTAGCAATTTCTGGCCGCATTTTGGCAAGCTCGTCTACCAGCCGGTCGCTACCCATCGCGGCTCCGACCCCGGAATATTTTTTACCGCCCAACATTTCCGAAAGATAGTCGTAGCGCCCGCCAGCAGTCACTGCCAATCCTGGGTTTGGCGCAATGCTCTCTTTCGTTTCCTCTTCGGTCTTTGCCTCCTCGCGCTTTACGGCCGATGGCTCCAAAAGCAGTTCAAAAACTGTCCGGGAATAATAATCCAAACCGCGGACCAAATACGGATTAAGATAATAAGACACCCCCAGTTTATCCAAATACTCCAATACTTCACGAAAGTGCTTTTTGCAATCCTCGCAAACGTATTCAATCATCTGCGGCGCGTCTTTTTTCAACTCCGCGCATTTTTCTTCTTTGCAATCCAAAAGGCGCAATGGATTTGATTTCAACCGGCGTTTGCAATCTTTGCATAGATAATTTATTTTGCGCCGGTAATAATTTATCAATTCTTTGCGGTAATTGGGCCGGCAGATCTTATCGCCAAGAGTATTTATATGAAGGTTAACTGTTCCGATGTTCAGCTCCGAAACAATTAAAGATACTACCCGGATGATAGTGGCATCGGCAATCGCTCCCTCTTCGCCGATTATTTCAAACCCAATCTGTCCGAATTCACGAAATCTTCCGCGTTGCGGATTTTCGTGGCGGAAAAAAGAACCACTATACATCAGCATCACCGGTTGCGGCCACGATTGCATACCGTGCTCCGCAAAACTGCGCATAATTGAAGTTGTGCCCTCCGGGCGAAGCGCCAAAGCATCCCCACCTCTAGTGCGGAAAACATACATCTGCTTTTCTACCACATCAGATGTTTCGCCAAGGGTCGCCGTGAAGATTTCGGCTTTTTCAATATGCGGAGTGCGAATCGGCTTAAAACCGTAATAAGCCCCCACCTCGCGGGCTTTGGATTCAATAAGCTCCCAGAACGGAATCTGATCCGGCAAAATGTCGCGCGTGCCTTTTGGAGTTTGCAGTAATTCTTTTTTGTTTGGTTGTTTGGGCATTAGTCCAAATTATTCTAATTAACCTAATTGACCTAATTATCCTAAAAACTTCCAGGTAAATACGCGGCCTCGGTCACCGGCCATAGCCGCAAAAAGGCCCGCCCCACAATGTTATCTTCCGGCAATGCTCCCCATATCCTTGAATCGGAACTTGAATTTCGATTGTCACCCATTACAAAATATTCGCCGTCAGTAAGTTGCCTAGCTACGTCTATTTTAGTAACTTGTACCAGGTACGGCTCCGACAAAATTTTACCATTTATGAAAACTTTATCGTCTTTTACTTCGACGGTTTCGCCCGGAAGCCCAATTACCCTTTTAATGAAAAACCGCGAGCCGTCAACCGGCGGCCGGAAAACAATCACCTCGCCCCTACGCGGATCTCTTAAAAAATTAAACGAAAGCTCATCTATAATCAGATAATCGCCATTATTGAAAGTCGGATACATTGACAAACCATTCACAATAAATGGCTGGGCTATATATATACGTATGGGGATTACGATCACTCCGACAATCAAAGCGAACTTAACTGTCTCCCAAATAATGTTGCCGCTCTGTCGATTCATCAAAAAACGCATATTAACAGAATAAATCATGTTTGGCAAAAAAGCAAGCGCGCGCTATAATTTCCAATATGTATGCGGTTATTGGGCTTGGAAACCCGGGCAAAGAATACGAAGGCACCCGTCATAATACCGGACGTATGGCGGTTTTGGCATTCGCAAAAACTTCAGGCGCAAATGAATGGGTTACCGATAAAAAAACTCAATCGCTAAAATCCGAAGTAAAAGCCGGAAAGGAAAAAATAACTTGCCTCCTTCCCGAGACATTCATGAATAAATCCGGCAAGGCGGTTCTTGGGCTCAAACCGAACAACATAATATTGTTCCACGACGATTTGGACCTGCCGCTCGGCAAATTCAAAATTTCATTTGGCCGCGGGTCCGGCGGGCATAAGGGCGTGGAGTCGGTGATGCGCGCGTTAAAGTCGCGTGACTTCGTCCGCATTCGCATCGGCATCTCGCCCAAGAAAAAACCTGATGCGAAAAAAATAAATGATTTTATTTTGAAAAAATTTTCTCCGGCGGAAATAGAAATTCTAAAAAAAATTTTTAAAAAAACTCCGGAAACCATTGGAGCGATAGTTACTGGCGGCCTCCAAAAAGCGATGAACTTGTATAACTAATACGCTAGTGATAGAATCCTCTTGCCTTGCATAAAGGCGAAATAAGACAATTTGATATTCTGCTTATCGCTGGGCTTACGCCATCTTTTCTGGGCATGCCGGCTTTGTTGCGTAATGAAAATGAATTGATCAGCAAACGCGCGGCAAATTCGTTCCTAGAAAGAAATACCTTAGTCTTGCGGAGTGGCCAATCAACGAACCCCGGCGAAATCTTAAGAAAGTTAACTGAGCTCGGGTATCAAAAAACGCTTGGCGTCGTGCACCGCGGTTCATTTAAGCATCTGGGGTCGACAATTTCGATATTCCCGATTAACAAAAAATACCCGGTGGCGATTGAATTTCTGGGAAACATCATTGACGCCATCCGGACGCACGCGGAAGTTGAAAAATCCGAAGAACTTTTTGAATTGCATACCCGTGAAGGCGACATTGCGCGCCTGAAAGACGGCGATTTTGTCGTGCACGTTGACCACGGCATCGGAATTTTCCGCGGCATTGAAAATAATTATTACATAGTGGAGTATGCGGCCCCCAGAAACGGCGCCCAACCCGATCGTCTTTATGTCCCACTCGACCAACATAAGCGTCTGTCGGTTTATTTCGGATTACGCACGCCAACTATTCACCGCCTAGGCACACCTTTATGGCAAAACATCAAGCGCCGGGCCAAAGAGGAAATCGTAAAATTTGCGCGAAAGCTTGCGGAGTTATATAGAAAACGCGCGGTACAAAGCCGCAAACCCTATGAGTCGGATGAACTCGAGAAAAAAATATGGAATGAATTCCCGCACGAAGAAACCGCAAGCCAAAAGCAAGTACTTGAAGAAATTTTTAAGGACTTATCAAAACCACAACCAATGGAACGGCTGCTCGCGGGTGATGTCGGTTTTGGCAAAACCGAGGTGGCTTTGCGGATAGCGTTGCGTATAGTCTTAAACAACCGGCAAGTTGTGATACTTGCGCCGACAACCGTGCTCGCCGACCAGCACACTGAAGTTTTTAGAAAACGATTATCAACGCTTCCGATAAACATTGAGCGGCTCACGCGCCTTGAATCGGAAAAAAAATATAATGAAATATTGCGCGGACTGGCGAACGGAACAGTTGATATTGTCATTGGAACGCACCGACTGCTTGGTAAAAATATACAATTAAAAACCTCCGGCCTGCTTATCGTGGACGAGGAACAGCGCTTCGGAGTCAGCCACAAAGAAGCCATTAAAGAACGTTATCCGTCAATAGATATTCTGTATTTATCCGCCACGCCAATACCCAGAACCCTGGCCTTTTCTCTATCCGGCATACGTCCGTTGTCCCAACTAAAAGAGGCGCCGCGCGGTCGCATGGCACCTCTTACGAATGTTTTACCCAATTCATCAAAGATTATCAAGGCGGCCTTAGAGCATGAAAAAAAGCGAGGCGGGCAAGCCTATTACTTAGCAAATCGCATTCATTCAATCCCGGATATACGGGAAAAATTGGACAAGCTGGTTCCGAAAATGAAAAAAGGTGTCATACATGGACGACTCGCTGAATCGGAAATCGTGCGGGTCATGCGCGATTTTAGAAATAGAAAAATCGATATCTTGATTTCAACCACCATTATCGAAAACGGCCTGGATATCTCGTCCGTAAATACTTTGATCGTGGAAGATTCATCTCGGCTGGGGCTTGCCCAAGCTCACCAGCTACGAGGAAGAATCGGCCGAGGAGATGAACAGGCATTCGCGTATTTTATGTATCCATCGCGCTCTAAATTAACCCCGGCCGGCGAGAAGAGGCTGGACGCGCTGGAATCCATGTCGTATCTGGGCGCGGGATTTGATATCGCGCGAAGAGATTTTGAAATCCGCGGCTCCGGAAATATTTTGGGCCGCGAGCAATCCGGTGTAGCCAATAAGATCGGCTGGAATTTGTATTTTGAGATATTAAATGACGTGTTAGATGCAAATAAACAATAAGCTGTTCATCCAATTTATTTTTTCTTTAGTATAATGTTCGCCCGATCGGAAAATTATTATAGTAAATAGTAAAATGGGGGCTGAAGAGATTCGGCAGCATAAAAGGCCGGCGTATGCCGGACCGAATCTCATCGTAATGATTACTTAGATTACAGCTGGCTCGTCAACTTGGCTTTTTGGTTCTTCGTTGTCCGATTTCTTGTCCTCCGGAACTTCATTCGCAGGAAGATCACCTCCGGCTTTTTTTTCGTTGCCTAAATACGCCAACGCCATCCGGCGTTCGGTTGGCTCAAAAATAGTTATCTGAAAAGGATAGGTTTGGCCGAGCGCTAGTTTGCTTTTCATGATTTTTTCATCGCCGAATTCCGAAATATGAACAAGCCCGGCAATGCCCTCTTCCACCGAAGCGAGCGCACCGTAACGATTAAATCTTATAACCACTGCTTCGACAATGTCGCCTTTTTTGTATTTTTCTTTGGCAATATCCCAGGGGTTAGGCTTTAAGGCTTTTACTGAAAGCGAAAACTTGCCATCTTTTATGCTGATTATTTTGGCACGAACCTTGTCGCCAACTTTAAACAGCTGGTGCGGGTCATCAACTAATCCCCAGTCCAGTTCTGAAATATGCGCAAGACCCTCCAGTCCTTCTTCTACTTTTATAAAAATACCGAAATCCACTACCCCGGCCACCGTGCCTTCGATATCGCTGCCAACAACGTATTTCGCGATAACGTCCTTCATCTCTTGGGACTCCGCGCCTTTTTCCGAAAATATCAATTTATTTTCGCCCTGGTTAACCGCGATAACCGTAACCGCCAAGGTTTCGCCGATCAGTTTTTTCAATTCTTCATAAATCTTATCCTGATCGCCGCCCTCTACCCGCGGATAGTGGCCGAAACGCAGTTGCGAAGCCGGCAGAAATCCTTGTACGCCATTCCACTCCATAACCAGACCGCCTTTGTTTGCGTCGGTGATTTTAAGATTTAAAGTTTTCTTGCTCGCCATAAGCTCTTCGGCCTCATACCATACCGAATCCCGGCCGGCGGCAGTAAGCGAGAGTTCGATGAATCCTTCTTCGTTTTCGAGCGAAATAACCTTGGCGTTCATCGGGTCTCCGGCGCGGAAACTCTTTATTTTTATTTTAGATTCGGCGAGCTCCGAAACATAAACAACCCCGGTGCCATACGGGCCAAGGTCTACGAAAATCCGCGGCCCGTCGCGCTTGATAAACGTCCCTTCAATTAGCTCACCGGCTTTAGGTACGCCGATGGTTATGGCTTTCAGCAAAAAATCCATCGGGGTCGACCCGCGGTTTTTCGCGCTTTTAGCCAAAACGCCGTTTGATTCTGCCTCTATTAAAACGCCTGCTGGCATTGCACCACTATAACAAGCACTCTGGAAAGTTTCAATGGCATCAAATCTTTGCTACTTCTTCGTCAGAAAACCGTATACTGCTACCGCGCGCGAGCTTGCCGGCAATGATTTTCTTGGCAATCACGCCTTCAACGCGATCGGCGATAATCCGGCGCATTGGGCGCGCGCCAAACATCGGGTCATAACCAAGTTTGGTTATCCGGTCAACCAGGGCGTCGGTTATTTCAAGCTCGACATCTTGTTTTTTTAGCTTTCCAGCAAGTTCTTCCAGCATCAATTTCGCCACCTTAATCAAATCCTGGCGGGATAGCGGCCGGAAAATAACCAGCGCGTCAAAACGGTTAAGCAGTTCCGGACTAAACTTCCCTTCTTTACGCACCGCATCCAGCACCACGCTACGGTTTTTTGACGGATCATCTCCGCCGCGAACCAAATCCAGAATCATCCCGGATGCGGCGTTAGAAGTCACGATGATCATGGTCTGGCGCATAGAAATCCGCGTGCCGCGAGCATCGCTAAAAAAACCCTCTTCCAGTATCTGCAAAAATAAATTCAAAACATCCGTTGATGCTTTTTCAATTTCGTCAAAAAGCGCCAAACTAAACGGGTGTTCGTGGATTTTCCGGGATAACACCCCATCCTGTCCGCTTGCCCCGCCGATTAACTTGACTATGCCATCTCCCCCTTGAAATTCGGACATGTCAAAACGAAGCATCGCATCTTCCCCGCCGAAATAAACCGACGCAAGAGCCTTTGCAGTTTCGGTTTTGCCAACACCAGTAGGACCCAAAAACAGGAATGAACCGATTGGCCGGTCGCTCACCCCCAATCCGCTTCTGGCCCGGCGTAACGCCTCGGAAATCTGCTCGATTGCTTCATTTTGGCCAATCACCCGCTCATGCAGTAAATCTTCCAGATTTAAAAGAATCTTTCTTTCTTTTTCTCCTACCGCGCTTGCCGGCACGCCGGTCTTGGAAGTAATGTAATTCTCTACGTCTTCGGCCAAGACTATTTTAGTTCCGCCGGATTCAAAAGCGACACCGGCTTCATCCAAAAGCTGGACAGCCTTTTCCGGCATAACGCCTTCTACTATATAGCGATCGGCTGATTCGTAGATTTGGCGGAGCGCTTGATAGGTAAAAAGCACTTTGTGGCGCATTTCAAATTCCATCGCCGCTTCTTCCAGAATAATGACCGCGGTGTCGGCGGTGAGTTTTTCGGGCTGAACGCTGGCAAAAAGCTCGGTAAGTTTGCCAATTTTTTCAATCCGGTCATGATAATTCTTACGGTTCGACAAAGCTATTACCTGGGTTTTTGGCCCCGCGATATACGATTCCAAAAGTCCGAGCAAATCCGCGCCGATGGCGCCGGCACTCTCCAGCGCTTGCGGCAAATCCTCCAGCACCAAAATTATGTTGCCGGCCCGTACCGATTCGCTCATAATTTTTTTTACCAGCTCTTCAAAGTTTCCTTTGGTTTTGGTTTGCGCGGTCATACTCGCAAAATCCACCAGCGCCATGCGTTTATGCTCGATAGCCGGATGCGCCCGGCCTTCGTAAATCATGGCCGCCAAACCTTCGAGAATAGTATGGCGCCCCTCGCCTTCGTCAGCCACCAACAAAACATTTGCGTGTGCGCTCCGCGACAGAAGATTCTCCATTTCCTCGATGGTTTTTCGCCGCGGCCCCAAAAAAGCCGCGGCACCCCTCCCGGTCAGATCCCGCGAGTGACGATCCAATTCAAAGGTGTAACCGAATCCCAAATCTTTACCGATGCCGGGGATACGAGCGAGATAGCTGCTCTCCCAATAAAACTTCCGGCTTTGGATAAAACGGGCTATACGGCTCATCCATAAAGCGGCCCCCGTAAGGATTTCCCGTTTAATTTTTCGATCAAACGCAAATCTTTCAAAACTTTTATCAACCGCGAACGCCGCTTCAACAAATTCCGCGATGCCCAAAACATTTTCTTTCCGCAAAATCGCAATACTGATCATGGCCAGCATCAAATCGTCCTTGGAGAGCGTGTAATCCGCAATGCTTTTTATATAATTGTTAAAATCTTCCTCGGCGATGCCGACACGATTCAAAACCGGCCCGATGATTCCGCTTTTTATAATTCTCGCCCAAAACATTTTACCCGGGATCTGCCCGCCCGACAGCATCGAAGTGTGCCAGAAAGCCGCCGCGGCGTCATAATCAAGCAAAAAAACCTCGCCGTCTTTATTTAATGCCGCGCTTGGCCGGAGATTGGCAATATAAAAAAATTCAAAAAATAGGAGCAAAAACAACAAACCTAAACAAATAAGAAACGCGCCCAGCAACGTCACGCCGGATGGCAAATAAGTCTGCGGGTCCAAACTGGGTACAAACCCGAATAAAAAACCGGAGAAATTGAAAGACCGCACGCCGACCAAAACAAAAGAGCCGAGCCCGGATAAAACGCTAAACCAGATAAAAAGCCGGATAAGAAAAATTCTGAAGCTTCTGGCCAAAACTCGGTCTATGCGAACTGAACGGTAAATCGCGGGACTTTGATTGGTTACAAAATAAATCTTGCTCATATAGCGGCTAAAATAAAGCCGGATATAATCAAAAGCGGAATCGAAATTGGCGACGAAACAAATAAAATAAGCCCGGCGAGCATGATAATAAACAAACCTAACTCAAAAATAAATGCCGTTAATATCACGGACAAGCGGACAAATATTCCAACTATGCGCAATATCGCGTTTACCACAAACCGCGCGAGCGCGCCCTCGATATCAAGCCCCCGGCCGCCTTTTTCGCGCATGCGGTGCCATGGCACAAACAGGGTCCGGGTTAAAATGCCCACCGAAAAAAAATGAAACAAAAACCAGTGGAAATTACCCCAAGCGCGAAAGTATTCTTTAATCCCTCCGGAATAAACCCAGGATATGTAATCAAATAAAACCATAATGGCCATGTTTTTATTTTATCACAAAGCGATAAAATCCTTTACTTTCCCCCAAAAATCCCTTACTATATATAAATGGTAATAACTTCTTACGGAATTTCCTGCTTTAAAGTGACCTCCGGGCAGTTGGTCCTGGCGTTTGATCCGCCCTCCAGGAAGTCAAAGACCAAATCGCCCTACTTCCAGACCGATATTCTTCTCATCAGCCACGACCACGAAAATCATAATGGCCGCGAGGTACTACATGCTCCTAAGGATGGAGAAATATTCATAATAGACGGTCCGGGCGAATATGAATACAAAGGCGTAATCGTTGAAGGCATTCCCTCATTCCACGACAACCAAGACGGCAAGAAAAGCGGCCTAAACACAATATACCGAGTAGAACTGGAAGACATCGTACTCTTGCATCTGGGCGATTTCGGGGAAAAAGAACTGCGTCCCGAAACAAAAGAAAAAATCGGCAATATTGATATTTTGTTTATTCCTATCGGCGGAGAAAAAGTTTTGGATCCCGAGACCGCGGCTGAAATTGCAAACCAAATCGAGCCGCGCATAATAATACCTGCGCATTATAGCGAACTTCCGGAGGCCAATAAAAAAGCGGCGCTGAAAGAATTCTTGGAAGAAATCGGCGCGCGCAATATAAAACCGGAAGAAAAACTGACCATAAAGAAAAAAGAATTGCCGCAAGATGAAACAAAAATAGTGGTCTTGGAACCAAGCATCTGAATTTTTATGGGGCTGATCGACGCAATCGAAAAAATCCAACGAAAACCGGAATCAGCGCGCTACAAGATTTTAATCGTAAGCGTAGTTTTAGTAATGACTTTAATAATAGGATTGTGGCTCTCATTGCCGGATCGGCAAAAACTTGAAAAAATCGATGTCTCGGGACCATTCAATATCTTGTGGCAAAACATAAAAACAATTATCCCTTCTGATTTATGGCAAAGTCTGAAAAGATTGCTCTCTGAATTATAAACAAATTTAGATCTTAGTTTATAATCGACTTGCGGTGTATATACAAAAATCGTTATCCACACTAATATATGAACATGAATAAAAATGGCGATAGCATAATTGACCAGCTGTTTAACGGAGATCACGAGCTTATTCGCCTGACCAAAAATCTACTAAGGAGGAAAACCGAAGCGCTCAAACAATCAAGTAAGGAAGATTTGTTGGATGAAATATTGGACTACGAAAAGTCCACAATGCGTAAGCTTGTAGAGAAAGATGACCAAGCGCCGATCTTATGAAAGAAGACGTACCTGAATTTAATCAACCCTTCGAAACCGACGAAAAGAAGGAGGACCCACGGATATCGAAACTAACCAAAGGGGAGGCGGAATTAGTCGTTGGGTCGCTCGATCTAGACGGCGTGGCCGATGCCGCCGAACTGATCGTAGAAGAAAGAACAAAGGCCGGGATCGCGCCCGAGCAGCCGTTAAGCGAAGAAGAAGTACGCCGCTCCGGAATCCTTGTGACGCTTGATAAACTGCCAAAACCAGTTAAGAAATTCATAATGGCCATGACCGCTTCTACCATGCTGGCCACGGGCCTCCCGTTGGGAACTCTTGGGGGCGTTCAAGCTGCCGAAGCCGGCCACCATGAAATATCTTTAACGGGCATGACGCCGGAACAGCAAGCGGCTTATGAAGAAGCGTATCGGGAAAAAATAAAAGCTGAACGGCAACGGCATCAACAAGATCAAATACGCGAGGCTAGAAAACTCGGCGAGAGACATGCGCGAGAGAGGGCCAGGCGAGAAAAAGAGATGGATGAATTTGCGAGGGCCTTACCGGGCGCACTGCTGGTTTACGGAATTGCCATTATTATTAATGGCGGGAGAAAAAAGTAACGACAGCTCAAAAAAACACGCAATGCCTAAAAACCAATCTGAAAACAATAATCCCGCTCCGGTAACCATCAGGGGCGTTGAGGAACGAAGCATAGTTGCCGAAATGCGCGAGTCATACATTGACTACGCCATGAGCGTGATTGTTTCGCGCGCCTTGCCAGATGCTCGCGACGGGTTAAAACCAGTGCACCGCCGGGTTCTTTTCACTATGCACCAAATGGGGCTTACTCATGGGGCTAAATTCCGAAAGTCGGCGGCCATCGTCGGCGATACAATGGGCAAATATCACCCGCACGGCGATACGGCCATCTATGACAGTTTGGTAAGACTCGCCCAACCCTGGAGTATGCGCTACCCATTGGTAGACGGGCAAGGAAACTTCGGCTCAATTGACGGAGATTCGGCGGGTGCGATGCGTTACACAGAAGCGCGCCTGACCAAAATGGCCGAGGAAATGTTGGGAGACATTGAAAAAGACACGGTTGATTTTCGAGCTAACTATGACGCCACCCAGCAAGAACCAATAGTTCTCCCGTCCGCCATTCCCCAACTGTTATTAAATGGTTCGCTGGGCATTGCGGTGGGCATGGCTACCAATATTCCGCCGCATAATCTGGGCGAGCTTATTGACGGAATTCTCCAACTTATTGACCACCCAAAATTCACCACCGAACAACTTTCGCAATTTATAAAAGGCCCGGATTTCCCAACTGGCGGACTTATTTTTAATAAACAAAACATCTACCAGGCCTATGCCACCGGCCGTGGCGGAGTAGTAAATCGCGGCGAAGCTGAAATAGTGGAAAAAAAGGCAGGCCAGTTCCAGATAATAATTTCTTCTATTCCCTACCAGGTTTCCAAATCAGAAATGATCGCGCGCATGGCCGAACTGGTTCACGACAAAAAACTGGAGGGCATTAAAGACATCCGCGACGAATCCGACCGCGAGGGACTGCAAGTAGCCATAGATCTTTCTCGAGACGCCCATCCGCAAAAAGTTTTAAATGCGCTCTACAGGCACACCGATCTTGAACGGACCTTCCATTTCAACATGGTTGCCCTGGTAGACGGCATACAGCCGCAGCTCCTGGGGCTGAAGTCCATGCTCGAAAAATTCATCGGACACCGCAAGGTGGTGGTGGAACGCCGAATCAAATTTGAGCTGGCCCGCGCCGAAGAACGAGCGCATATTCTGGAGGGGTTGAAAAAAGCGCTCGACCACATTGACCAGGTAATCCAAACCATCAAAAAATCTCCCGATTCAAAAACCGCGCATGTCCGCTTGATGGAAAAATTCAAACTCTCTGACAAACAATCCGCGGCAATTCTTGAAATGCGCCTGGCGACACTCGCCGGATTGGAGCGCCAAAAAATAGAAGATGAGCTTGAAGAAAAGTTAAAATTAATAAAACACCTAAATTCGCTACTGAAAGACCCGGCCAAGATGTTAGAAGTGATCAAAACCGAACTCGCCCTAATCAAAGAAAAATACGGCGACGAAAGAAAAACAAAAGTTATCGCGGGGGAAATAAAATCGTTTTCTCCGGAGGATTTAGTGGCTGAACGGGAAACTTTTTTGATCCTCACTCAAAGCGGATACGTAAAGCGGGTGGGCCCGGATGAATACCGGGCACAACGCCGAGGCGGCCGCGGAGTGACTACTATGGAAATGAAGGAGGAAGATTTGATTGAAATAATCTCGGCCGCCAACACTACCGATGACCTTCTTTTTTTTACCACTACCGGCAAAGTGTACCAAACCAAAATGTATGAAATCCCGGAAGGTAAAAGAAGCACCAAAGGCAAGGCCATCGCCAATTTCTTAAACCTAGCCCAAGATGAAAAAGTTACCTCGGCCCTCGCCATCCCGAAGGCCAAGATAAAAGATGAACTGTTTTTCGTGATGATCACCGAAAATGGTATAATTAAAAAGGTGGAGGGCGAGAGTTTTTCAGACGTAAGGCGGAGCGGAATTATCGCTATAAAACTTGATAAAAAAGACGCGCTTAAATGGGTAACGCTTGCCGGCTCCAGCGACCACATAATACTGACCAGCGCCAAAGGTAAAGCTATCCGTTTTAAGGAATCTGACCTGCGCCCAACGGGCCGGGCCGCCCAAGGTGTTCGGGCAATGAAATTGGCGGGGTCGGACAAATTGGTTGGCGCCGATGTTGTAGCTGGGAGCGAAAAAAAGGCGGCGATACTGGTAGTCAGCGCCAATGGTTTTGGCAAAAAAACTCCGGTTTCGGATTACCGTTTGCAGCGCAGAGGCGGTTCGGGGATAAAAACCATAAAAATCACCGCCAAAACTGGAGCATTAAAAACCGCGAGAGTGGTAAACTCGGGAACAGAAGAACTGATTATTGTTTCAAAAAAGGGACAAGTGATACGCACCGGCATTTCGCAGATTCCGACCTCCGGCAGATCAACCCAAGGAGCGCGTCTGATGAAAATGGCCGAGAAAGACGAAATCGCATCCATAACCCTTCTCTAGATGTTTTTAAATCCGGAAGAAATAATTAAAGAGCTGAATCTCGACGAAGGCATGATTGTCGCCGACTTCGGCTGCGGCGCCGGATTCTATAGCATTCCGGCTGCTAGGCTCGTCGGGTCATCCGGCCGAGTCTACGCCTTAGACGTAAGGAGAGAAGCGCTTGATGTGGTCCGCTCGCAATCTAGGCAGGCCCGTTTATTGAATATTGAAACAATACGCGCCAACCTTGAAGAACTACACGGCTCCAGCATCAAAGACCAGGCCGTTGACCGCGTTATCATATCCAATATCCTTTTCCAGGTTGACCAAAAAACCGAACTTATCGCCGAGGCCTACCGCATTCTGAAACCGCGAGGATTGGTAATGGTTGTAGAATGGGAAAAAGGGGCCGGTATTTCCGTGCCACCAAGCGCAAATCTAGTCAGCAAAGAAACTGCCGCCGAATTGTTCATTTCGTCTGGTTTTACGACGGAAAAAGAATTTTCCGCAGGCAGCCATCATTATGGATTAATTTTTAGAAAACCCTAAACCCAAAATAAATGCAAAAACTTGGTCCGATACAAATTTTTTTGATCGCCTTTTTTATATTAGTGACGGTCGTCGCAGTGTTGATTTTCGGCGGAGTTTTGCCGGGCTTCCGCCAAGCTCCCGGTCCGGTAGTCCCGATCGGATTGGCTACTCGCGTTTCGCTTTGGGGTACCGCACCGTCTGACGCTTCTCTCGTAAAAATCTTTGATAAGTTTAAAGAAAATTCCGGCATAGCAGTTGACTACCGCCATATTTCTGAACCAAATTATATTGGCGCCGTGACTGAAGCGCTTGCTTCTGGAACTGGACCAGATTTATGGATACTTAAAGAAAATGAATTACTGGCTAGCTTGTCCAAAATTCATCTCGTGCCGCTCGCATCTTACCCGGAGCGCTCATTTAGAGACCAATTCCTGGATGAAGCCGCTGATCTGCTGGTCTGGGCCGAGGGCTATGCCGGATTTCCGCTGACCGTTGATCCGCTGGTGCTCTATTGGAACCGCGCTCTTTTCCGCGCGGCTTCCATCGCGGCTCCACCTAAGACCTGGCCGGAATTTGTGTCCTTTTCCGAAAAGCTTACAAAAATTGATTCTTCCGGAAACATCCTGCAATCTGGCGCCGCTTTAGGCGAGTTTGCCAACATTAAGCCCGCCAAAGATATCTTGGCGCTTTTGATGCTACAATCGCAAAACCCGATTGTTGAAATTACGAAAATTAAAATCTCCGAGGAACAAAACCGTTCGCAATTCACGAGCGCCCTTAACCAGGCAGGGGGGGCGTCGCTTCCCGCCGCCGAATCGGCCGCGCGATTCTTTTCGGACTTTTCCAACCCCAGAAAAACTTCTTACTCTTGGTCGCGGGTTTTGCCAAACGCCGAAGATTCATTTATCCAAGGGAGGCTCGCCATGTATATCGGGCCCGGATCCGAATACCGCGATATAATTAACAAAAATCCGCATCTGGATTTTGATGTGGCTGAAGTTCCGCAAATTTCATCCGGACCCGGTCTTGCCGCAATTCCTGCTTCCGGTTTCGGACACCTCAACATTTTAGTTATCTCCAAGCAAGCTCCCCAGGACAACAAAAACTCGGCCATGCGCTTGATCAGCCATCTGACGTTAGACCAAACCACGCAGGAAGCTCTAGCCAAAGATTTCGGACATGCTCCGGTTCTACGCTCTCTACTGGCCTCTCCGCCGGGTGATCCGATCACGAGTATAATGTATCATTCGGCAATAAAAGCTCGCGGCTGGCTGGATCCTGACCCGCGAGCAACTGAAGCCATATTTTCTGAAATCGTAAACTCGTCGCTTTCGCGGAGCGACTTGTTAAGAGAAGCGTTAAACAAAGCTAACAATAAACTGCAGGCATTACTTGATAAAATTAACAGCCAAGAGATATTCACACATTAAATATGCGCATATTGCCTAAAGCTTTGCGATTTTTTATACTGGTAATAGGAGTTTTTGTGCTGAATTTTTCAGCATATGCAGGCCATTCTTGTAATGAAACCGGTACTTTCGAGCATTTGTGCAATCCTTCTACCGCCACAATGCTTAACCAATTTTTTACCGCGATAGTGGATTTTCTGTGGGTTTACGGAATGCCTTTTATGGTAATTTTTCTGGTAATTGCCGGTTTCATGTTCGTAACCGCCCGGGGCAACGAAGAACAACTGACTAAAGCAAAGGCCATGCTTTTTTGGACAATTATCGGCGCGGCGGTTATCGTCGGCGCGAAAATACTCGTTGAAGCAATCGGGAAGTTCGCCGATTCGTTAAAATAATTAATTATTATAATTATATTTATAATTGAAAGGTCGTAAAAACAATAATAAATTATGAAAGTAAAAAAAACATTAACCAGAAAAGCGGCGGCCATCGCGATAGCGATTGCTCCGTTATTCGCGGCAGCGCAAGTTACCGTAAACGGATTGATTAATACTTTCAAAGGAATACTCGGAGCGGTCATCCCGTTCTTCATGATATTGGCCACCGTTATATTCCTGTGGGGTGTTATCCAATATATTACTGCCGGGGGAGAAGAAGAGAAAATAAAATCCGGAAGAACATATATGCTCTGGGGTATTATCGGCCTGTTTGTGATGGTTGCGGTGTGGGGGTTAGTCAATGTTATTGCGACAACCACCGGAATCGGAACCAATAACACTATCCCGCCGGGAGTAGGGCTATAAATATGACAAAATTACGGCAGGTTAATTTGATAAAGAATGTCGCAGGCGTAACGTTAATGGCGTTGCCGTTATTCGCGGCAGCGCAAGTTACCGTAAACGGATTGATTAATACTTTCAAAGGAATATTAGGCGCCATTATCCCGTTCTTCATGATATTGGCGACGGTAATATTCTTATGGGGGGTTATTCAATATATTACTGCTGGTGGTGAGGAAGAAAAGATTAAATCCGGCAGAACATATATGCTTTGGGGCATTATTGCCCTGTTTGTCATGATTGCAATTTGGGGATTAGTAAACATTATTGCTTCTACAACCGGAATCGGGACCAACAACACTATTCCGCCGGGCGTAAGTATTTAAACTAAAATATTGGCAATGAAGCAGGTTCGGATAGTTTTAGCTCTTTTGTGGCTCTTAACTACCGGGCCTGTTTCTGTTTGGGCCGCATCAACAGTGACCGGGATAATGGCTGTTATAAAAAACCAAATACTAACTCCTCTCACTGCGCTTTTATTCGTCGTGGCCACCGTGATATTCTTGTGGGGGGTGGTCGAAATGATTGCGTCTGGCGACAACGAAGAAGCCCGCTCCACCGGCCGCCGGCACATGATTTGGGGTATTATCGGATTATTTATTATGCTTTCAGCCATAACAATCGTTAAAGTGCTTTGCGCTTCTTTCGGAGTAACCAATTGTCCGGTAGTATGACGTTCGGGAAAATATTTGCCAATCTAACAACAATCGCTAAAGCCATTATCCCAATGCTGATGGTTTTAGCCACTGCCTTATTTTTATGGGGTGTTATTAAATTTATCGCCCATGCCGACAACGAAGAAGCCCGCTCCGAAGGCCGTTGGTTTATGCTCTGGGGTATTATCGGCCTCTTTTTTATGGTCGCAGTTTGGGGTTTGGTGCAGGTGCTTTTTGTTTCATTTTTCGGATAAAATTTCTTGCCGCACTTTTTAATTTCTATTATCATAAAACCGAGGTCGAAAAAATAAAATAAATGCATATGAAAACAAAAATAAACTTGATAAGGATCACTGTGTCTATATCGTCAATGATTCTGCCGTTTATAGCCGTGGCGGCAGCGAGCGACATCACCGATATTCTACAGCAATTTATTGGTATCATTTCAGTCGGTATTAATCTTCTTATGGTTCTCGCCACGGTCATATTCCTATGGGGGGTGATCACTTACATCACTGCCAGCGGCGTTGAAGAAAAAATTAAAGAAGGTAGAACTTATATGCTCTGGGGCATTATCGGATTGTTTGTGATGGTGGCCGTGTGGGGTTTGGTGGCAGTTCTCGGGGCAACATTTCCGGGCGCAAATACCACAAGTGATATCCCGGAAGGACCGCAATAATTTTAAAAAATAGTTAAAATCAAAACAACCCCGGTTAAACCGGGGTTGTTTCTTATTTACCGTAGCAGACAATAGGGCTATAACAATTCAAAACAACCGCAACTTCATCTTCATAAACGATCTGCCATCCATTACCCAACAATGACTGCCTTATGCTTATTGCCTCTTCTTTTACGATAAAGTTGTAAAACCTCTGAATAATCGCGCTCTCCAAAAATCGCTTTCGCAATTTTTGGCGAAAGCCGGTTTTGGAGGCGTTACCTGCCGTTAATACCGCGCTAATTTGATACTTCGCGAAAACTTCTTTCCAGGAGTTTTCATCGCCCGCAAAATATACTTTAACATAATCTTTCATCGCGCCATTGGCGTTTCTGTCCGCCCAGTGCGGCATGCGGCCGTCAATAAAAACTTTTATTTCCGGCGCGTGATAGATCAAATACCCGCCCCAGCCATAGTCGTTAAATAGGCGGATTTGCCGGCCTTGATTTTGTTCGTTTTTCAAAAACTCCACCGCGCGAACCGGATACGGATAATTTTCAACTTCATAGATTCTGTAGCCAAAAGTTGCGAAGGCGGCTGACACGAGAATAAGTATTGTGACGCTGGCGCGCTTCTTTGCCGCCTGATTATCAAATCTGTTTACTAAATCGGTTAGTTTTTCGGCACCAGCAATCATAAACGGCATGGCTGATATCAAAAACAACGGCCCGTGGCGCACGGATTTTAAAAATGCCGCAAGCATCACCGTAGCCCCCCAAAAAAGCGGCGCGGGGTAGCTTTTCCTAAAAATTCCGGAAAGCCCGAGCACGGTAAAAACACTGACAAAAATTACAACGGAAAAAATATAAGTTGAAAGCGCCGGCTGCCATTCGCCGATATATTTTGTGGTATCCGACGACAAAAATACTCGGTAAAGTTCTTGATAAAGACCAACGCCATATGGATTAATTAAAACCGCAAGGGCGGAAACGACAAGTATTGCCAAATCGCGAATCGCTATTCGCGAATCAAAGATTTTCTTGCCAAAAAATAAATAAGCGTGGTGAGTAAAAACAATAATACCCAAAAACGCCAAGCCCATCGCGAATCCGCCGTGCAAATTCGCCCAAATAAGAAAAAGCGGAGGGAAAATCAAAAAATAATCCCGGCCCCTTTCGAATCTTACGCGAATTATCATAAAAACAGCAAAGAACAGCGCGACTGATATCATTTGCGGCCGGATGCCTACGAGATGGAGCATAAAAGTCGCGGCAGTCATTATCAGCGCAAGGCCAAGCACAGAGCGGGTCTCTGATATCCAGAATAAAAACGGCGTAAATGCCAACATTGAAAATAAGGCGGCGCCTAGCCACCATAAGTTTTGAATATGCATCCACCAGAGCCAAGCATCCACCAGCCACTCGTGATCCACCCAAGCGTGTCCCGCCATGCTAAAACTGTATTCATCAAGACGCGGGATCGTCCAACTTGCAACTTCCCCTTCGCCAACTTTAATGTGCCACCAAATGTCCGGATCTTCGGTAACAATGCTTACGTATAAAAACCCCGAAAAAATCGTGAGTCCGGCAATAATTTTCAGGAAAACCAAATACTTCATTTCTTTTTTAAAATTTTAAGCGACCCGACTGAATTTTCC
>CAYIFA010000011.1:17841-21758 GCA_964362625.1 uncultured Candidatus Saccharibacteria bacterium | reverse complement strand
AGAAAACCTTTCAAAACGGGCTACTTCGATTTTTTCGCCAAACTTCTGAATGGCAATCTTAACAATGTCAGCGATAGTTGTCCCCGGCTCCTTAATAGATTCCTGAGCCAAAAGTTCTTCGACATTTGCCGGGCGAGCCGCGGCAATCTGCATGGCAATGGCATGCGCCAAGTCCTTAAATTCACCGGTATTGGCAACGAAATCTGTTTCGCTCCGCAACTCTACCATTGCCCCGATTTTTCTGTTATGAATATAGGCGTCAATTACGCCCGCGTGAGTTTCTCGCTCTGATTTTTTTATCGCCACAAGTTCGCTAGCGCGCCGCAAATTTTCTTTGGCTTGCGCATAATCCCCGCCGGCTTCATCCAGCGCTTTTTTACAAGCCATGACCGAAACGCTGGTTTCATCTCGCAATTTTTTAAGTTCAGCGGTGTTATAAGCCATCTTAGTTTTTCCAAGCGCCAACCACCTTGTCGAGAATATAAACAACACTTGCGCGCGCCGAATCATTGCCCGGTATCAGATAGCCCGCCGATTCCGGATCTGCGTCGCTCGAAGCAAGCGCGATAACCGGGATATCCAATCGCTTCGCCTCGCGCAGCGCGGTTGATTCTTCTTTCGGGTCAATTATAAATAAAGCGTCGGGGAGCTTCCTTAACTGCACCACGCCGCTAAAATTAGCTTCGAGCTTGATCAAATCCTTATCAATGTCATTTATTTCTTTTTTAGTGTACTTCCCCTCCAGCGTGCCGGATGTTCTTTGCTGTTTTAGCGATTCAAAGTGATCAATGCGCTTTCGAATAATATCGAAATTCGTAAGCAGGCCGCCGATCCAGCGGCGCGAAACATACGGCAATCCAGTTTCACCCCCGGCTTTTTGCACCAAATCCTGGATTTGCGGTTTAGTGCCGACAATGACCATTACTTTATTTTTGTTCTTCAATTCTTTAATATAAGAAATTGCCTCGTTCAATTTAACCCTGGTTTTTTCCAAATCAAAAATCTCCACGTTGTTACGCATTCCGAAAAGATATGGCTCCATCTTGGGATGGCGGCGAGTCTGGGAATAGCCAAAATGCAAGCCGGCCTTAAACATCGCCTCTAACTCCGGATCAACCGGCAATGATGGCGCGGCGGCGCCTTCGCCCTGTTCTTTTTCATCTAACTCTAATTCAGCCATAATTTAAAATGATACCTTTAAAGGGATAAAATTGCAAACTACTTGCAAAAATCTATGAAAAGTCATAGTATACCTAGGTAATAGCATGAAAGCAGATATACACCCAAAATACTATAAAGAGGCGAAAATTCGCTGCGCTTGCGGAGCGGAATATATCGTTGGCTCGGTTCAGGAATCGACCGAGGTAGAAATATGCGCCAATTGCCATCCTTTTTTCACCGGAAAAGAAAAATTGATTGACACCGCCGGACGCGTTGAAAAGTTCAAAGCCCGCTCCGAAAGAGCTAAAACCGGGCCAACCCGCGAAAAGAAGCCCCGCTCCAAATAGATGCCCCCCGAACAAATTCAGGAAATAAAATCCGAGTACTTAGCTCTAGAAAAAGAACTCATAAATAACGGCTGGGATGACCGTGATAAGGTAGCGCGTTTTGGTCTGCTGGGGAAGATGATGGCGCTCGCCGAAGAGTATGAACATGTGGGCGTGAAAATCCTCGAAACCCGTGAATTGTTGAAAGACCCGGAAATGACCGGTCTGGTAAAAGAGGAGATTGAAAAGAATGAAACGCGCCAAAATGAAATACTAGCTGAAATCGATCGCCTCCTTAGCAAGGAGGGCGACGCGGAGACAAAGCCAAAAGGCGTTGTCGTTGAAATACGCGCCGGAGCCGGAGGCGAGGAGGCCGCGCTGTTTGCCGGAGATTTATTTACAATGTATTCAAAATATGCCGAACGTATCAGCTGGCCGGTTTTGCTGATTTCGGCATCTCATAGCGACCTGGGAGGGTTTAAAGAAGTAATATTTGAAATAAAATCGCCGGAAGCCCATGAAAAATTGAAACAGGAATTCGGCGTACATCGCATTCAGCGAGTCCCCAAGACCGAAAAATCCGGCCGCATTCATACTTCTACGGCATCGGTCGCGATTTTACCGATTTATCCACCGGAAACATTCGAAGTAAAGCCCGAGGATATCGAAATTACTTTCACCAGATCCAGCGGCCCGGGCGGGCAAAACGTAAACAAACTGGAAACGGCGGTCAGAATAGTCCACAAGCCAAGCGGATTGATGGTGGTGAGCCAAAATGAACGCTCGCAAGCCGCCAACCGCGAAAGGGCAATGGAAGTATTACGGGCAAAACTCATTGAAGAAAAACGGGCGCGCGAGGAACGCGAAGCGTCTGCCGCCCGCCGCGAACAGATCGGCACGGCGGATCGATCAGAAAAAATCCGCACCTATAATTTTCTGCAGGACCGCATCACCGACCACCGCATAAAAAAATCGTGGCACAACATTGAAAATATTTTGTCCGGCAATCTAGAGCCGATTATTGAATCGTTTAAGTAAAATTTTTGCTTTTTTCTTATTGTTTTTCGTTCAATTTCCTCGTGTCTAATAAATTGACGACCGTCAAAAGATTAGACAAAATAACTAAAGTGCCATTTATCTTGAGATTATATTTATCTGCTCCTGATATTTAGCGGCCAAAGACATGACGTCATCGCCGTAAAAAGCGTAGGCCGACTTATTCCAGTTTGAACCGGCCAAGTATTTTAGCGCCGCACGGCGCTCAGCAGTGTATGTGCCTTCAGCGGCGCCATTGTCGCGAAGCAAGAAAGCCGAAGCGACAAAAGCGTCTTCCGGGATCCAAGGATTAGGCAGGTTGTGCCCGGTAGCCCGGGCCACCAAATCCTTATACAAAAGCCAAGTGGTTGGGATAAATTGCGCAGGCCCCATCGCTCCTCCGCAGTAGCCATACCACGCCCGTTTGGAGACCGGCAACTGGTCGGGGTCAAGACCAAGTTCTGACGTAATCTGCACAAATGCTGTACGTTGTTTAGCGCACCGGGAATGTGACAAGTCCTCTTTCCAGTTACCGGTTCCGACATTAGCCCCGAGGTTTGATTCTTCGGCGATAATACCGAGCAAAAACGCCGGCCTGACCCCGGTTATTTTAAAAGCCATATTAGCCAGCCGGACCGCTTCTTCAAAGGGGATGTTCGGAGAACCCCTCAAAAGAAACAGCTGGCTCCTGATTTGAGCGGCATTTTTTTCTTTAGCGGCAAGCAGTTTCTGATATTCGGCCTCCTTGCCTTTGGTAGTTTTTAACAGTTGTTTTTTCTCGGCCTCGCGCTCTTCAATTCTTTTCTTCTCCAACTCCTGAAGCCCGCGCAGCTCTAATTCCGCCGATTTGCGGTCTTCTAAATTAGCTCGCTCTCCTTCGGTAACGTCTTTGGTAACCAGAATTTCATCGAACGAAACCTGCAGTGATTTTTGCAAAGTGTCAAAATCATCCACATCCACAAAAAAATCCGAAAGATTGTTATAGCTCAACAAAAGTTCAACGAGCGTAACCTGGTCAATTTCATCGAGCCTGCGGATCAACCCCGCCAAAGACGATTTTTCACGTTCAAGTTTCTCGGTCAGCTCACCGAGCAGGTTTGATTTAGTGCTAATTGATTCCGATAACCCAGCGATCGCCAAATTGCGCGCCTTGATCTCGAGCCTGGCTTTATCAATTTGAGCATCGAGTATCGCGATATCGCGCTCGAGCGACGTGGATTCGCGTTGCTTTTCGATAATTAACGAGCGCTGGCCTTCAATTTGCGCTTCCAATTGCGCGAGCTCCAACTCCAGCTCGGCGCGCTTCTCACCGATAAGTTCCGGGTTTATCGCTTGGCCGAAGATCAAAAACGGCACTAAGGCCGCGATAGCGCCCAAAAATACACGAAACTTCAT
>CAYIFA010000011.1:0-17741 GCA_964362625.1 uncultured Candidatus Saccharibacteria bacterium | reverse complement strand
TCATTAAATTAATTATAGCAAATTTAAGATTTTTTTTCTGCCGGTTCCACGGTCGCCTCCTCGCCCTCCTTTTCTTTCTTGCCTTTTTCGGCTACCTCGATTGATTCAATCCCGGGCTCCGTCGCTGACACTACCTCTTCTTCCTTCTTTGGTTCGGCTACCAAAATCACAACCTCGTCGGGATCAGCGATGATCAAAACTGCTGGACCTATTTTTATATTCTTAACAAAAACCTTGTCGCCAAAATTTTTTAAAACAGAAATATCAACTGTAATTTCGCCCGGCAGATCAGCGGGCAAGGCCTCTACTTCAAGTTCGTGCAAAACCTTAATCAACACCGCTCCGATATTTTTAACCGCCGGAGATTCGCCGGTAAATTCAATCGGAACCCGCGCCTTGATTTTTTCATCCATGCGTACCGCGTGAAAATCGGCGTGGATCGGCTGTTCAGATAACGGGTCTATCTGCACATCAGAAATAAGAACATTGGTCTTTCGGCCATCAATATCCACTTCAACGAGAGTAGATTCGCCGGCTTTGCGCCACACCTTTAAAAATTCATTAGTCTTTACCTCAAGCGATTCATTTTGGACACCATAACCATAAATTACCGCCGGGATAAACCCACCCGATCTAAGCGATCTAACCTTTTTACCAGTGGTATTTCTCTTGTTTGCATTCAATATTTGCATTCCCAGATTATAGCAGATCGAACCAAGAAATGGAAGACGTTATTGCCATTTGGGCACTTATACACAGATCAACATTTAGCACTTTATTGACTGTGAACTATGGTTCACTTATACTCAAATTATGACAAGATACCAAACCTTTAAGGCAATCCGCACCGAAATTGACCGGCTAAACCGGGTTATTGATCTAAAAATCATAAAAGGCACTAAGTATCATAGGGAGGCCGCAAAACACAAAATACTGGTCGGTTCTCTCAAGCGTTTAGCGGCTGAAAAACTCTGGTCTAGCCTATTCTCATTCATATGAACGAAACCTATCCTCTGCAACTTGCTGCGTTCTATAAAAAACATAAACGCATGCCCGGTTATAAAGAATTCATGCAGATTTACGGTTTCAAATCAAAAAATGCCGTATTCAAATTGATAAATAGATTGGCAGATGCCGGTGTCGTAATCAAAGACAAATATGGCAAACTTTCGCCGGGTAATATTTTTGGCGAGGTAAAAGTCTTGGGCGTTGTTGAAGCAGGATTACCGGCCCTTGCCGAGGAGGAGCTATACGACACCATAAATTTCAATGATTATCTAGTTGAGAATAAAGGCGTGTCATACTTACTAAAAGTTAAAGGCGACTCAATGATTGATGCGGGTATCATGCCAAATGATATGGTTTTAGTTGAGCGCGGCGATGAACCGCGCGATGGCGACATTGTAATTGCTGAAGTGGACCGTGACTGGACAATGAAATATTTCAAAAAAAGAAACGGTAAATCATATCTTGAGCCAGCAAATAAAAAATACGAACCAATTTTCCCCAAAGAAGAATTAAAAATTGCGGCCATTGTTAAGGCGGTTGTAAGAAAATATTGAATGTCCGTATAAATTTGGGGGCAAACGTATTTCTATATTTTAACCAAATTTGGCGGTTCGTTGCCGGCGAGTGCGACGATAATATTACGAGCGGCAAGTTCGGACATCGCTTGACGAGTCTCTTCTGTAGCCGATGCGGTATGCGGAGTTAAAATAACATTCTCCAAGTCTGTAAGACCCGGGGCAAACGCAGGTTCGTTTTCAAATACATCTAAGGCGGCGCCGCGAATAATATTCGCCTTCAATGCTTCGACTAAAGCCGCCTCATCAACGATTGGTCCGCGGGAAGTGTTTACCAAATACGCTGACGGTTTCATCATGCGCAGTCGTTCGGCATTAATAAGGTGCCGGGTTGAATCAAGAAGAGGAACATGAATTGAGACAAAATCTGCTTCTCTAAGCAAATCGTCGATCTGCTCTTTGTAACTCGCCCCAAACTCTTTTTCAAAATCCTCATTGCGTTTAACATCGTGATAAATCACTTTGGCATCAAAACCGCTAACTGCATGATGCGCGACTCTTGAACCAATTCGGCCAAGGCCCACAATGCCGATAGTTTTTCCGGAAAGGTCATTGCCCAGCAAAAGCATTGGCGCCCAACCAACATATTTTCCGGCGCGGGTAAAACGATCGGATTCGCAGATTCGATGAGCAAGCCCCAACATCAAAGCAAAAGCGTGTTCGGCAACAGTATTAGTTAATACTCCCGGCGTGTTAGTAATTAATATATTGCGGTCGGCCGCGGCTTTGATGTCAACATTGTCATAACCTACCGCGTAATTCGCAAAAATTTTGCACTGGGGCCCCGCGGCATCAAAAACATCGGCATCAATTTTGTCGGTAAGTAGACATAATACGGCATCATACCGATCTTTTTTTAGATAACCGGACAATTCATCTTTTGTTAAAACACGGTCATCGGGATTGACTACCACCTCGTATCCAGCCTCTTTTAATAAATTAGTTCCTTTGTCTGGGATCTGGCGCGTGATAAATATTTTCATATTTAAATCCTGTTGTTAGCTCCGAATAATTTTATTTTTTCTTCAATTACTTTTTCCATGGCCGCGAATACCGGCGGGAAAATTTTATACGGCGTAGTTTCATTGGGGTTATCGGCAAGGGTTTTACGCAAAGATTCGGCGTAAGCCACTCTAATTTCGGTATTTATGTGGACGTTATTCATACCCAGCCCAATTGCTTTTTTTACCTGTTCATTATCAATCCCCGATCCGCCATGCAACACTAGCGAGACTTCTTTCGGCAAAATATCTCGTAATGCCGCGATCCTTTCAAAATCCAGACTCTTGGCATTAGCGGCTATGCCGTGCAGATTCCCCACTGCCGGCGCCAAACGATCAATGCCGGTTTGAGCTAAAAACTGAATTGCCTGATCCGGATCAGTCATATCTTCGGGTTTTACCTCAATAACTTTTTCCTGTAACTCGGATGATCCCAACAAATGCCCCAGTTCGCCCTCGGCCGAAATATCGGCATCCTTGAATTTGGCGTACTCAACTACCTCCTTTGTTCCTTTGATATTTTCTTCGTAAGGTAACTCCGAAAGATCAATGTTAATGGAATCATAGCCGGCATCAATTGCCATCTTGGCGTCTTCGATGCTATGAAAATGATCGGCGTTTAAAAAAATAGGGAGCCCGGCTTCCTCGCGATAGGCCCGCACTAAATAAACCGCCTGCCTCATCCCCAGATATTTGGCTTCTCCGCCGGAAGTGCCGATATGCAACGGGCTCCCCACTCGCTTAGCGACATTAACCATCGCCTTTAGTTGCTCGAGCGTTGAAATATTGAAATGCGGTATCGCCCATTTTTCTTCCAGAGCCCTTCTTAACCATTCTTTTAGCGTCATGTTAAAACCTTTTCGGAACATAATAATCCGGGGCTTTCGACAAATATTCTTCAATCTGCGCTCGAGAAAGCAGGCCGGCTCGTGCGCCGATTTGCTGAACTACCGACATAGAATTTATTGGGCCCCACCGGAGCGCGGTTTCAATACCTAAACCATTGGCGATCGCGACGGTAAAAGTCGAGGAAAAAGCGTCTCCGGCGCCAGTGCGGCTTATTGGCGGCTTAGGATCGGGATACATTGGCATCTGCCAAAAATCGCTGCCGTCAAACGCGTAGGAACCATTTACTCCATCAGTGATTGCAATAATTTTCGGTCCGGCTTCGCGCATAAGAGCAAGAAGTTTTTTCATATCTTCCTCATTTGTGGCCAAAATACGCTGGGCCTCCTCTTTGTTGCAGATAAAGATTTCGGACAGTTCATATATCTCCCGCAAGGCGTCACGGCCGGACTTAATCTGATAAGTGCCCGGTTGAAACGCCAGCTTAACCTTTGGATGCGTCCGCAAGTATTCAGCGATTTTTTTATGAAAAGGCAAAGAATTTTCCCCGAGCGAAGAAAGATATACCCAGCCCGGATCGTCAAAATCCGGTAACTCGTACTCATACGCTTCATGCTTAATCAAAATTGTCCGTTCGGCGCCAAACATAAGGACGTAATGGTAATTTGTTTTACGCCCTTTATTTATTTTTACGAACCGAGTATCAACTTTTTCATTTTGCAAAGCGGCCAGACACTCCGTACCGAAATAATCATCGCCTACATTTGAAATCAAAGCGCTTTTTAGGCCGAGGCGGCTAGCGGCAACCGCGGCATTGGCGCTATTGCCAACCGCCGGAACAACGTGAACGTCTTTGTACGGTATCTTGTCGCCGAAACGCATGCATATTACACAGCGTTCCTTGTTGATATCGCAATTAACCTCCGCATCAGTGAGTTCGATAAACGCGTCGGTTACCGTATCACCGAAACCGATGAAATCAAACCGCTCTTTCATAGTTTTCAGTTCCTATCTTCGGGTAAATAAAAACAAAACGGCAGCCCCACCAGCAAAAGATAGGAGCAGAAGAGACACAGTGACAAAATCCATCTTGGTTATTTTGTTAATATTAATATTTTCAGCCGGAATTAATGCTTATCCGGACGATACAGACTAAACAAATTATGGCTCGCAATCAGAATCATCACCATACCGAAAGAAAGAAGAACCATCTGCGCGTCATTCCCAAGCCCAAATAGAACAGCCATGAATGACGCCGCTATTAGCGCTAGGCCCCATATCATCGCGATCATTCCGCGCCGCACCGCGCCGGCCAAAGTCCTGGCCGCGGTAGCTACGATAGCCATGGCTGATAAACCGAAAAGAAGTCCTAATGTATTGGTAAAAATCGATATATTCGGTAAATCAATCATTGCTTATATTATAATTGCCGTCTAAATTACTAACAAGGCAAAAGTTCTAAGGTGCTTTTTTCCTAGCTAAAACTGCCAAAACAGCCTTTTTAATATGACTTATGCCCATACCAAAATGCTCGATCAACTCGCTGGGATTGCCGGATTCGCCAAAACGGTTTTGCACCCCGATGAATTCAATCGGCACCGGATAATTGCGGGCTATAATTTCGGCAACTGCCGAACCCATACCCCCCGATACTTGATGCTCCTC
Organism: uncultured Candidatus Saccharibacteria bacterium; assembly: GCA_964362625.1. Lineage (GTDB taxonomy): Bacteria > Patescibacteriota > Minisyncoccia > 1-14-0-10-42-19 > 1-14-0-10-42-19 > CAYIFA01. The sequence continues at coordinate 12,646 of CAYIFA010000011.1, read as the reverse complement.
TACGGTAACTAAAGCTCCGGCGTCTTTGGCCGCCTTTAAAATAGTCTTCTCATCAAGCGGCTTTATGCTGGGATTATTAATCACTATTACCCCTGTGCCGTCCTGTTCCAGTTCGGCCGCGGCCAGAATCGCATTGTGCGTAAGAGGACCAGAGGCAATGATCGCGACATCCGGCTTTCCGTCAGCTGGCTCAAAAAATATTTCCGCCTTCCCGACCTCAAATGGCGTATCCGCGGTTGTAAATACCGGAGTCTTTTCTCGGGCAAATCTGATGTAAACCGGGCCATCCAAATCTGCTGCGGCTATCGTCGCTTTTCTTGCCTCATGAACATCCGCAGGCGACAAAACCGTCATATTCGCAATTACCCTGGTTATCGCCATATCCTCTATGGCCTGATGAGTCGCGCCGTCCGGACCAACCGAAATCCCCGCGTGCGCTCCGGCAATGATTACATGCCTATTATTGTAGCAAATAGTTGTGCGAATTTGCTCCCAATTGCGTCCGGGACTAAACATGGCGTAGCTGGAAATGAACGGAATTTTGCCCATGGCAGCCATGCCGGACGCGACTGAAGCCATATTCTGTTCGGCCACTCCCAACTCTACGAATCTCGCGGGAAATTCTTTTTTAAACTCCTCACTCCGGGTGGATTCGGTGAGATCGGCGCAAAGAACTACGACATTTTTGTTTATACGGCCGGCCTCCACCAAACCCTGCCCATAGCCGTTTCGCGTCGGCAGTTGCTCGATTTTTTTAATATCAAGAACATCTTCCGCAAGTTTAGCTGATGGGTTGATTGGCATAAGCGGGGTGTGGTGCGAAATTAAATATCGTCTGGAGAAATTAAAGCATCGCCCTCTCCTAATTATTTTTTAATTAATCCGCTATATGAGCCGTTGATTTTATTGAATTCTTCTATAGCGTCGCTGCTTTTACTTAGCACCAGCCACGCCATTCCAAAACTAAAAATTATCAAAACCGCGAAAGCGGCGAGCGACTTGCTGTTGATCTGTGATTTTATCGAAATGAGCTGCATGGAAATTATTTATGTTTCAATTCTTTTAAAAATCCTGAAAAATACCTGATTACGTCAAAACGGCTGACAATGCCGACCAGCTTTCCTTTAGCGTTAACTATTGGAATGGGGTTTACCCGGTGATGTTCGGAAAACACGCGCAAGATATTTGAAAAAGTGGAACCCTCCCACATTATTATAGGATCCTTATTCATTACATCGCGAACAGAAAACGACACCATCTCCTCGAAGCTTTTCTTAAAAAGCAGGGATTCGCGCCTTTTTTTTGTCGGAAATTCACTCATCAGCCGGATAAAAGTAGGAATATGGATCGCCGTTCCTCTAGAGAGCAAGTCATATTCGGTAATGATGCCCACTACTTTATGATCCTTGTCAACCACCGGCAAGCCGTTAAATTCACTGCTGATCATTTTATCCGAGGCCGCAATAAGCGAAGTATCGGGCGCCACTGTTGCCACATTTTTAGTCATTATGTCTTTTATCAGAATATGGTGGTCTCTGGTTTGGTGTTTTTTTATAGGCATGAATCGGGCTGCTAGCTATAAATAATATTTATTCATGTTCACTCTTTATTTTGCCGCCCAATGTGCGCAATTCGGCGAGGGCGGCTTTGGCTTCTTCCGGTTTGAATGTTTTGGAATGCCACGGAAATTGCCTCTCCATGAAACCCACGCCTTGGCCGGCGATGGTGTGCGCGATAATCATCGTGGGTTTTTCGTGAATAACTTTGGCCTCTTCAATCGCGGCGTTCATGGCCAGCATATCGTGACCGTTGGCTTCCAGCACGTGCCAGTTGAATGCTTCATATTTAGCCCTCAACGATTCTAGTGGCATTATGTCTTCGGTCATGCCATCAATCTGAATGTTGTTCCTATCAATTATACCAACTAAATTCCAAAGATGCTCGCGGCCAGCCAGCATCGCCGCTTCCCAGGTTTGTCCGGCATCGTGTTCACCGTCGGAAAGAAGGCAAAAAATATAGTTCTTGCGGCCGTCCATCAACGCGGCGATAGCCATTCCAACTGCCTGTGAGAGCCCCGAACCAAGCGGTCCGGATGTGGTTTCAATGCCCGGCAAAGCGCCGCGGTGCGGATGGCCCTGCAGGCGCGTGCCGAATTTCCGCAAGGTTTTTAGTTCTTCCAAAGGAAAATACCCGGCGTGCGCGAGCGCGGCATATTGCACTGGACAAATATGGCCGTTAGATAAAATGAGTCGGTCGCGCTCATCGGCATCCGGATTTTTGGGATCATGTTTAAGGACGTGAAAATACATCAAGGTAAAAATATCGGCCATGTCCAAAGGTCCGGCAATATGCCCGGATCCGGCATTTATTACCATTTCAATAGTATCTTTCCGGATTTCAGCCGCTTTTTCTTCCAAAAATTTCAGCTTTTCGTCGTGTAAATGGGGCATAATTCTATTTTAGTTTTTTCTTGTGAATTATCAAATCGGCGATTCAAACCCTCCGCACCCCGGAAATTCATACCACGATCGGCCGTTAATCTCACCGGAGGCCAGAGTGGAAATAATGGTATTGACAATCGCCCATGAGGCAAAAGCAATCAAGATGCCGATTAGCGTGTTCCACAAAATTGACTTAGCCCGGGTTATATTTGTTTCGTTCCCTCCGGCAGTAAGCATCAAAATGCCGCCGATCAGAAATGCTATAGCAGTGGCCGGGAGGAGTAAGAATAAAAACCCGAACTGAATTACTCGATGAATCAACTGAAAGAAATCGCAAGTGGTGCACATTGTGTTTCCGGTGCCGCATTGGACCAATGGCAGAATTGCCGCAAAAGAAAAAAGCGGAGTGACTATAGTCGCGAAAATAAATAGTGCCGGAAAAATTTTTCCAAACATTTCGTAGTTATTCTATTGCTTCTTGTATTTTGTAATTAAAAACAGCGTAAGTCTGACTTAAATACTTAATTACATCCGCAGGAAACCGAGTCGTTGGCGTGAATGTGGTTTACGCTGGGATCGCCACAAACGGTGATGAATGGAGCGGTTCCTTTTTCGCAGCGCGCGGCTGAAGACGGGCAGTTAGCGGCTATCTGCCTTAATTTATTCCAATTAACCGGATTTCTCTGCGACTGGGCAATAGCAAAGTCAACTGCATGGGCAATACCATTACAGAATCTACCGCCATAATGACAAGAAATGTTGGGCGGGTTGCTGGATAAATTACAGGTATGCTCGCCCTGAAATGTGATGACGCTGGTTATAGTAAGGCCTTGAGCTTGCGCGCCCTGCTGAACGCAGGAAATTAACGCGGTTAGCTGCGGTGAATTACTGCTGGCTGAGCATTGAAGGGCTTGCTGGCAGGAAGATCCCTGTGGAGAACATTTATTCTGCCCTGAGCCCGCTACTTCGCTGCATGTATTTCCTATACACTCAAGGTGACTACCGCCTCTTCCATCGCCGCCATTGGATATGGCTTTATCAATCGGCGATTCAAAATCTCCGCAACCCGGGAATTCATACCATGATCGGCCGTTAATTTGACCGGATGCCAGAGTGGAAATAATGGTATTGACAATCGCCCATGAGGCAAAGGCGATCAAGATGCCGATTAGCGTGTTCCACAAAATTGACTTGGCCCGGGTTATGTTGGTTTCATTCCCTCCGGCAGTAAGCATTAAAACGCCGCCGATCAGAAACGCTATGGCAGTGGCTGGGAGCAGAAGAAATAAAAATCCGAACTGGATTACCCGATGAATCAGTTGAAAGAAATCGCAAGTGGTGCACATTGTGTTCCCGGTGCCGCATTGGACCAACGGTAAAATTGCCGCGAAAGAAGAGAGCGGAATGACTATAGTCGCGAAAATAAATATTGCCGGAAAAATTTTTTTAGGCATAGTTCGACTCGGCTTACTATAAATTTTCCAGTTCCTCTATGGCTTTTTTAATATCGGATTGCCCGAAAATCGCGCTCGCCGCGGCCAAGATACTTGCGCCGGATTCTTTTAAAATTTTGGCATTGTCCTGGTTAACCCCACCATCAATTTCAATTTGACACTTGGGGCATGCGGCATGTAATTCAGCGGCTTTATCCGGAGTCCCACTATCCATGGCCTGGCCGGCCTTACCGGGGTTTACCGCCAATAATAATATCGTATCACACGCGCCCCAAAATGGCTTAGTCTTTCCCCAAGGAGTATCGATTAATATGCCTACTGAAGATTTAATGTCAGCGGATTTAATACGGCTCAATACAAACTGCGGATCCCGGGAGGCTTCCAGATGGAAAATAATTCTGCTTACGCCAGCCATTATCCAGTCGTCGATGCGGGTATCAATATCCGAAAGCATCAAGTGTAGCTCCAGCTTTAAATTTGTTTCAAAACCCAACAAGTCCTTAGAGTCATGCCACAGCACATTTGGCGTAAATGTACCGTCAGCAATATCCAAATGAACCCACTTGGCAAATGGCCGGACAAGCTCAATTTGGCGTTTAACGCCGTCGAAATCTTCAGCGTTGATTGCCGGTATTATTTCAGTTTTCGGCATCGATTTTCTTGACCCGTCGAACGTGGCGCTCCTCATTTAAAAATGGCGTTTCTAACCAAAGCTTGACCGCATGCAGTGCGTCATTTTCGCTGATAAAACGAGCGCCCAAAGACAAAATATTGGCGTTGTTATGCTCACGGGATAATTTTATTATTTCTTCCGGCCCACCGTAATAAAGCGCGGCTCGTATGCCTTTGAAACGATTGGCGACTATCGCTTCTCCCTGGCCAGAACCGCCCATGACAATCCCCCTGCGATTTTCCGGATCCTCAGCAACAGCGCGGGCAACTGGTTTGATAAAATCTGGGTAGTCGTCTTCTGCCTCAAAAGTGGACGGACCACAGTCTTCTGCTTCGTGGCCGAGATCTCGTCTTAAATATTCCTTTATTTTTTCCTTCATCGGAAACGCGGCATGATCTCCGCCCAAATATATCTTCATAAAAGCGGCTTTAGGGCCTCAATATGTTTAACAAGCATCGCCGCGTATCCCCATTCGTTATCATACCAGGCTAGAATCTTCACCAAATCGCCGTCAACCACGCGGGTAAACGCCGAATCGACTATCGAGCCATATGGGTCTTTTAAAATATCGCTGGAAACGAGAGGATCTTCGGTAACTTTGATTATTTCCTGCCATTCACTGGAAGCCGCGGCCTGTCTAAGGATATCATTAATTTCTTCGGCAGTGGTTTTTCGTCCGGAGATAAAGGTCAAGTCAATTAATGATCCGGAAATCACCGGAACACGCATGGATATGCCTTCAAACTTTCCATGTATTTCGGGGATAATTTTTTCTACCGCTTCAGCCGCTCCGGTATGCGATGGAACGATGTTAACTGACGCCGCGCGGCCTCTCCGGTAATCTTTTTCATCGGGTTTATCCACCAATCCTTGCGTGGCGGTGAAACCATGGATAGTATTTAACACCGCTTTTTTTACGCCGACTGTTTTCATCATTATTGCCACTACCGGAGTTGTAGCGTTGGTGGTGCAAGAAGCATTGGAAGTAATTAACCCTTCTTTCAAAAAATTTACGCCGACATTCGGAGTCGCGGTTTTTGTTTCTCCGTCATCGTGGGCCGGCGCGGTGATTACAACGCGCTTTGCCCCCGCCTCCAGATGAACTTTGGCTTTTTCATAAGAAGCAAAAAAACCGGTGGATTCTACTACGACGTCTATCCCAAGGTCGCCCCAAGGCAGTTTGCCCGGATCGCTCTCCTGAAAAAATTTCACATGTTTGCCGTCAATTAAAAATTCCCCGTCTTTTTTTGAGGCTTTGTGATCAAAACGGCCGTAAACCGAATCATATTTCAGCAAATATAAAAGGTTCTCGGCATTCCCAAGATCATTAATCGCTTTAATTTCAATATCTTTATGGCCAAAGGCCTGCCGAAAAAATACCCGTCCAATCCGCCCAAATCCATTAATGGCTATTTTCATATAACTATTATACCTCTTCTATTCCTACCCTAGAATCCCTTGACAGCCTGTGGATTATTATCTAAGATATTTACGGAACGATCAACAAAGGAGGCTGAGGAATGGGAAGCGCGAAATCGAAGATTGTTAATATTTATCTAGCAATTATGACAGTGATTATTAGTCTGTCGTTAACCTACTTAGTTTCGATCGCCGCTGAGTCAAAATCGTCGAAACTTCCGCCAGGCGGTAATCCTCCACCCACAATCGATGGACGAATTGCAGGCATGCACCAGGACTGCAACGAATATCTGCGTCAGGCGATTGCTAACGCAAAAGATGCCTGGGGAACACTAAGATACTCTGCCGTTTACACTCAGTCTGTTACACGCAACGATTTACTCAGCGGATTACTGAATATTGAATTCTATAAGATTTGTCGCGGCTTAAAATAACGTCTAAGGCCCCGCATCAATGCAAGCCAATCTTAAATAGATACCCACGCCCTTACGGGCGTGATATTTTTTATTGTTTTTGTTTTGTTTATTACTTATTTTTATAAATTGTCTAATCTTTTGACGATCGTCAATTTATTAGACAAGACTTAACGACTACGAAATATTATGATGTGAGGAATTAAAAAAATAATCATACACTAAAATGCTTTCGCAAGACGGAATCATCCAACATGCTTTCTACGGTCAGTATCTCCACGAATTCTTCAACTTCAAAAAACGCGGCAATAAATAATATCTCATCTGTTACGTCTTGGGGATATGCGAAAACGCTCAGTTGCAATTGGAATAGGCCTAATTCTTTTAACTTTCGTCTTAGGGAACCACGCGCGGCACGGAAGCGTTCGGGAATATCAAAAATCGCAATCCGCCATTTCCCATCCCATTGCTTTTGTCGATTAATCTTCATATTTTCGATGGCGAATTCCGCTAATTTTGTTCTCCCGAGATGAGTGATTTTTACTGCATAAGTTCCGTCTAATTTTTTTATAAATCTTACCAACCTCTTTTTCCGTAAATAGTATAGGCTTTTACGCACCTGTTTTTCGTTATAAGGACATGGCTTATCGTAGTGCCGAAACGCAGAAAAAATATTTGGCGCCACCGCCCCAATCGCCAAAATCCCGGCAAGACCTATTACAGCAATCGCTACGCGCCCGACATAAGCGCCGGCGCTCTCGCTTTCCATAAACCGGTTGATCAACCCCTTAATGTATACTCGGTGTTTTTTAATAAAGGTATTCTTCTTCCGACCACGCAATTTTTTGACATTTCTTTTAACAACAGTATCCATCTTTTGTTCACCTATTTGTCTAATGTTTTGACGATCGTCAATTTATTAGACATACAGCATAGAGTTATATAAATTTATAATATTGTTTAATATTATTTATAAATACGCTAAAAAGATTCCTCTTCTTATTTTTATCTTGAGTTATTGCTCCAGTGCCTTCAAAATTATTGGTTCAATTGACGCAAACGGCACTGCGCCGACTATGAGCTCACCGTTTACAAAAAGACTGGGGGTGCCGGAAACACCGGCTTGGCGCCCGAGATCAAACTCGCCGCTAACTTTTTCGAGATATTTTCCGGAAGTAATGCACGATTGAAACGCGCCTAGATTTAATCCGAGCGAATCCGCGTGTTCGGCCAAACTCGCGCTATCAAGTTTAGCTGTTTCAAACAGCAAATCGTGATATTCCCAAAACTTTCCCTGCTCGCCCGCGCACTCTGCGGCGAGGGATGCCGGTTCAGCCAACTGATGAATAGCAGTCAATGGAAAATGCCGCCAAAGCAGCTTGGCTTGTCCTGTTTTTACGTATTTATCAATAATCTGCGGACGGGTGTCAGTATGAAATTTGGCGCAGAATGGACATTCAAAATCGCCGAATTCGGTAATTGTCACCGGTGCATCGGGGTTGCCCAAAACATAGTCCCCCGGACGCTCGCTTAAAAACGCCTTGATATCTTCGCTCAAAACTGCCGTTCCAGCTGCGGCTGGCTGATTTTGCTGTTGATTTCGGGGTGCTGGCGCCGGATTGGGATTGCCCCCGCCGTACATTACCGCTCCAGCCACCATGGCTCCAGCCAATATAATTGCTCCTGGAATAGTATAAGGATTACTTTTTGGTTCGGTGTTTGTTGGTTCGTTAATTTCGCCGTCCATAATTATTCAATGATAGCGCGATCTAAAAATAAAGGCAATGCTTACTAGCTACTGTGGATAATCCTGAGTCAATCGAAGGATTATCCTTCGACTTCGCTCAGGATTTTATTCTGAGTTAATCGAAGAATAATATGCTTCACGGGTATATTTGTTGGCCGGATCCCAGGCCATCCAACTGGTAAGCCCAGAGTCATAGACCGCTTGTTTTTGTTTTTTTATCATTTCCGCGTCATAAGTCGCGCCTAAATCAAAGTCCTGAATCCACGGACGAAGTTTAGCGGGAGTGGAAGTAGCGGTTCTAAGGCGCCCGTAAGCTTTAGACATGGAGTAATGAATGACCTCATAGGGATTTGCAGCTGGGTTTTTAAGGCCGATAAAACCTGACGGATAATGCGACGGGTAAACCATTGGGCTAATGTAATCAAAATACGGCGCGGCATATTCCAAAACTTGGCCAATATTTAAATCGTCATAATTAGTGGTAACCATGCCGAAAAAGTCGCCGGAAATCGGAACCCCCAGATCCGAAAGTCTCTCGTCGAGATAGGCGAAAAATTCAAGCAGTAAGTCGCGCTCGGCGATTTCCTTGTCCCAATAATCATACTTAATATTTTTCATGTCGCCATCTGAAGGAAACCTGATGTAATCAAAATTCAATTCGTCAAAACCCAAACGCTCGGTCTCCTCTGCCAAACGAACAATATAATCCCAGTATTCCCTGGCGGCTGGGTCAATCCACGAGAGTCCTTTGCGATCTTTCCAAACTCCGCCTTCTCGGTTTTTAACCGCCAAATCCGGGCGCTTGCCGGTCATGTATGGATCTTGAAAAACACTGATGCGGGCAATGGCATATATATTCTTAACATGAAGTCCTTTGATGAACTCTCTAAAATCGCGAACCCTTAGCTCTTGGGCGCCCCATTCTTTCAATACCGGATCTTTTACTTCAAAAGCAATCCGGCCGGAATAGTCTTTGACATCTATCACTATGGAATTTACTTCGGAGTCCTCCACAAATTTTACGAGCTCGGCCCGCCAATCGCTGGTGCCGGCCACCCAACTGGTCATGTAGATCGCGCGCACCGGCTCGGGAGTCGGCAAATGCTCCACTTTTTCCTCTATAGCTGCGGGTACGCTTGCCAGTTCGTCGCTCGCCGCAATTCGAGAATCGTAAACCTGCGGTGAAAAATATTGGCCAAAATCGCCTAATAAAAAAATGCCCGCGGCTGACAGGCCGAGACCGGTAAAAACCATTGTGGCTTTTTTGAACTTTTTCATTAAGAAATATCCCGATGACTCTTGTACATGAATGACGCCTCCCCATCAAATTTCTCCATGATTCTGGTTACTTCATCAAAAATTTGCTGGGAGTAGACCTCGTCCTTACCGGACATCCACAAATCCATTCCCCCCATCACGCCGGAACATATGCCTTCCGCGCGCTCTTTGGAAATGTGGGCGTTTAGGCAAGCGGCATAACATGAAGCATAAACCTTGTGGTTGTCATAAGGTTCTTTGTGGCCTTTTCTTTTTACAATGTGAGGGTGATCCATTTAACCAAAGTTTATTGTTCCATTCGCAATTAACATCAGTAGCCATCCCAGCGCGACTAACAAGAGCCCAATCATTAACCTCATAGTTCCGCGCGCTTCCTGCTTCCAGGCCTTTAGACGCTGAAGCTGCATACCGGATGCTACTAATAATAGTATCACGATGAGCGGAGAAACGAAAACTATATTATAAATTATAAGCATAAGGAATGCCGTAAAATCAAAATACTGCGAAAGAATCGTGATTATTGCAAGATACGGCGCGCCGGTGCACGGCAATTCCACTGCCGAAACAAATGCTCCGAGAAATATCACGCCGGGCACCGTAACCTTCGCAGAATAATCATGGATCATTTTCGCAAACACCGCGGGTATTGCCAGTGAAAACCCCCGGCCATACCAAAAATAATCTTTTATTTCAATGGTACCGGCGGCAACAATAAATAATCCGACCGCGATTGAAATGTATTCGGCGATAACTATCGGAACAGTTGAGAAAAAATAAACTAAGCCGAGGCCGGCGACAAGATAAGTAACAAAAACCGCGAAGGTATAAAGAACCCCAATTCCGAGCATCCGCTTGGTTGAACCGCCGGAGGAGAGCACCACTGATATCATCAAAATCAAAACGCCGATGGCGCAAGGATTTATGGCGTCAATCGCGGCGCTGGTTAAAACCGTTATCAAAGTTGGCAGATTAGATTCAATACCCATTTTAGAAAATTATTCTAATATCTCCTCTTTTCTCCGCAACCTGATACTGTTCGCAGACGTACTTGGTACGTTCTTTTTCCGGGCCGAATTCAAAAATTACGCAATCGCCTGGCGGAATTAACGATTCCGGGCTCATTACATATTCCGGATAATCAAAAATTTTACGCTGGCGCGCTTCCTGGCCAACGGTCTCCCACAAAAACACTTGCAATCTTCCGGCCGGCCCGTCCGGGCAATTTTCGCCGTTAATCATCCGCACGATTCCATCATTGGTCGGAACCGCGAGCCCCTTAGAATCAAGGTTGCCGCCGATAAGACGGAAAAAGTTGGCAAGCGAGGCCTCCCTGAATTCGGTCAGCACCCCTTCAACATGAATGCGGAAATCATTATGTTCGTGAATTTCCGGAGATCCAACGCGGTTGGACAAGCCGGTCGGATCAACCAAGTCCAGTTCCTGGCCGCAATTAAAAATTCGGAAATCTGCATGCCAATGCACCGGTCCGCCAGTTGCGGACGTAAGATTGTCATGAATCGTGCCGCCGGCGAGATACAAAGTAGTAAAAACCGCCGGAAGTACAATAACCCAGAATAAAACAATTTTCTCCGCGGCGGTTTCCGGGGTTCGGACCAAAATGTATAATAATGCCAATATGATTATGCCGGCGCCTGTCCAGATAACCGACATGAAATCATAAACAAAAAACTGGCTAACAAAATTCGCAAACATTCGGCTTTTTTTCCTTATGCTCGCCCTTATCCGCATCTCCACAGCATTCCTTACAGCAAAACGCCGACCCCTCCAGCATAAACTTGCCTTCGGATTCTTTCTTCTCCTTGCCGCATTTTTCGCATTTATAAGTTTTCTCGCCTTCGCCTTGGCCGGTCAGTTCATCTAAAATTGGCATAGCATTATTTTAGCTTAAATCATATAATTTTCGACTATTTTTATTATAGCACATCTAGTTTGCGCAAAGGTAACGGTAACTATCTTCAAAACCGGCGCAAATGTCCGCGCGGTTTTCGGTAGAACCAAAAACGTCGCCAAGCCGCCAGCTAAGGGTTTGATAGCAAGTTAACTTTCCGCTTTCCAGAACCGTTTTACAAAGATTGGTAGCCTGGTCTTTTAAGCCGTCCCCCCAAAAATCAATGATTACATTCACTGCGCCGTTGACACATTCTTTATAATATTCATCATGGTAAGAAACCTTAACGCAGATTGCCGTGATTTTATCAACATCTCTTAGGGTATGGCCGGCGGCATCTCGACCAAAACTCTTAAAGCAAACTAGCCGCATATCCGTGGGCGCCTCTAAACACGCGTCTTTCACCCGATCAAAATCGTAGTTAAAAATCGTAAGCATCCAGCTGGTCTGCATTTGATAACATTGATAGCGAAGGTCATAGCCGCCGCCGATGCTTTCGCATGGAAAATATGGGTCGGATTTGTTAGCCCACTCTGTTTCGTGAACCGCGCCCGCGCCGGAGCCTTGAGCGGTTACGATGTTTTCCATGAACATCCCGCCGTAGCAGGAGCTTCGATCGTAATCATTCTCAAGCGACGCGCAAATTTTTATGGCTCCCGGTAAATCATAGTTTTCGTAGGCCATCACGCCATGCCCGATGCCATGCAGACACTCAAACCGGCCGAAAGAAGTTCCGAAGCTATCACAGATGGTTTTTATATTTTGGACCAAATTAGCCGTCCCGTTCTTATACAAAAAAGATTCGATGGCGCCGTGATAATATCCGGAATGGCAAGCGGCGTTGCCGTCAGCAAAGGCGATCGCGCCAAAAACTTCATAAGCGATGCGGCCGATATTATGCGACTCTTGATGACAATCAACCAGCGCGCCGCCTCCGGAATCATTAAGCAATTCGGCCATTGCACTTTTAGGTCCGATCCGCGCAATAATGTCGCGCAGTTTGGCATCATTTTTAGCCGCGCTAAGCATATCAATGTCGGCCGGAATCACCCCGGCATCAACCGCTGGAAGCGGAAGAATAGCCTGATTTTCAATTTTGCTAATCGCGGTTAAGTTCTCCCTGCTTTCAACTTCGTTAATCGCAGTCGGCTCCAAATCCGCACTCTGGACAAGGTCTCCCCCCGGAGCAGAAACATTCGTAAATCCGTAAATCATCCAATATCCGAACCCAGTGATAGCCGCAAGCAAGCAAACTTCTCTAATAACCCTGAAGCTTTTTGGCTTTATCATGCTGTCTGATTTTTTCTATGGC
>CAYIFA010000010.1:0-22385 GCA_964362625.1 uncultured Candidatus Saccharibacteria bacterium | reverse complement strand
CGATCTTACCAAACATCATTAAAAGTCTTTCTTCTGTCATAATTGACCCCGCCCATAATAAAAAGCTTTTCATTAAAGATTCCGGCAATCTGTCCCTCTCTTGGTTCAAAAGGAAATTTAATTTCGGTTTTCGTCCAATCCACTCCATCCTCGGAATTCCACAACTCATTGGAATAACCGCCGCCCGTGCTCCAGCCGCCCAACATCCAAAGCTTATTTTTGAATTCGATTATAGACATGGACCTTCGCGGCGCCCAAATATTTTCTGTCTCGATTTCCTTCCAATCTCTCCCGTTTTCTGAAACCCAAATATAATTGAGGTGCGGGGCTTGCCAATACTTTATCTGGTGTGTTGGGCTAACAAGCCCGTTGCCGTTTAGTCCCCCTATAATCCAGATCCTGTCCTGAAAAACGAAGCTCGCATGCGAATCCCTCGATAAAAAGGGTGTTGAGGAGGCAATTTCATTCCACTCCATAAAAAAAACTTTCTCCCCTTTAACGTCGTTTGCGCTCTCGCTTAGGCCCTCATAATAAAAAGCCCAGTAAATGCCTAGGGCAAGCGCCATCACGCCGGACAGGACCAAACCGACCTTTAAATTATTTTTTTCTTCCATTTTATGGTGCGCGCTCGAGGGATTGAAATCGGAGCCTGTCGCCTGAGGCGACCGCTCTGCTCATATGAATTTTTCCTTCAACCACTGCCGACCTTGCCCCCCTTTTAGTTTAAGCTCGCGCCTCCGCGCTTCTCTAAGGGTATCGAAAATTTCGTGATAAATTAACTCAAACACATAAAACATAGTGGGCGATGTAGGGATTGAACCTACGGCCTTCTCGGTGTAAACGAGACGCTCTGCCACTGAGCTAATCGCCCAATATACTCCGAACTATAAAATTCTAACGAATTTCAGCTTCGGCGGCAAATTCTTTGAAAAAGAAAAGCTCTAGCACCCATGACAGATGCTAGAGCAGGTCGAATTTCTTCTCTGGTTGCCCGAAGACCTCGAGCGTTTTTTCTACCGAGGCCTGAGCCGCGGCACGAAGTTTCGAAGAACTTCTCGTCAGTTGGTGTATGCCCATTTCCGGGGGCCACAACACGCCAACGTTGATTCCATTGCAGTCCTGGACGTAGTTCATACCTTCATGGAACCGCTTGTGCCGCGAGATGACAGCCGTCCGCAGAAACGTGGGTAAGTTGCGGAGTGCGACAGCGGCAAACACGCGGTCTGTTAACTCCCGAGACAACTGTGAGCCGAAACGGAGTGGACGATTAGGAAGAACGAGAACGTCGGTTGGCTGAAACTTCTCGCACACCTCCCTGATTGGGCAGGGTAGCGACATGCCCCCGTCATAGTAATGTCGCTGATTAACAGCAACGGGTAGGTTGTAGCCGAGCGGCATTGCCGAAGAAGCTTCGATGGCGGAGACGACATCCGGCGTCGCACTCTTGGCGTCGATCCATCCCCCGTTGCCTGTTTCTGCGTTCGTGACGCCAGCAAAGAACTTGGAACGAGATGTCTTGATCGCCTCCATATCCATCTTTGTTCTTCCGCGACGCATCACTTCACTTATGAGGCCGACGTCGATGATCTTCTTAGTCCGTCGGTAGTTGATGAAGCGTGTACCAGAGAACTCGGTATAGTAGATTGACGTACCGAGAAACATCTGTTTCTCCCCGGCGAGATAATACCCTCCTACCCCAGCACCAGTTGAGACACCAACAACGACATCGAAGACATCCGCGAGGCCAAGAAGGTGTAGAGCAATGGTTGCTCCAGCGCCATAGGCCCCAAGGTTTGCGCCACTTAGTATCAGGAGCGCCGTTCGAATGTCTTCGTGTTTCTTGTCGCCATTGCGGAGCAGTTTGTTTTTAAGGAGCAGGTTCTGGACGAGCGTTGAATCGTGGCGAAGCACCATCACTCTCACCCCCTTTCATTGGATTTCAAGTTCGTTTCTAGAAAATTAATAGCACGAATAGGAATATAAATCAAGCGTTCAAAAACGGAAACCACAAGTTTCCGCTCTAAAGATCAATATGAAAAAATTTTCTTTTCCCAAAAATATGGTTCGAGCCGATGTTTTTATTCTAGCATATGACGCAGTATTCTTGAATTAGTCCGAACGCTTCGACTAAGCTCAGCGCAAGCGCATTTCGTCCCGAGCCTGTCGAGGGGCGAGGAAGTTCCAGCGAATTCGGAGCGGCTTCGCCGCGAGGTTTAACAATTTCTAGTTTTCTTTGGCGGCTTCTAATGAAGAGTGCTGTCAATAAGCATACCATTAGCCCAGTAGAATCCAGTATCGCCAGATGGCAATAAATCGTATGTCGCACTCTCGCCGTAAGGAACGCGCATGGCGCTTACAATTTTCGAGCCATCATATGCTTCGTCAGCTTTAAGATCACCAACCGTGCGTCCATCAGTTGTTGGATGTCCCGGAGAGACTAACAAATCTCTGCCATCATCAAGAACCAAGTGAACCATTTGATGCGTTGGCGGCGCTGGCACCCTAGAAGTTCTTTGAATAGCCCCGGAGACTCGATGACCAGACTTATCGGATGTCCAAATTGTCATACCAACTCGTAAATCTTTTACGAGCACTGATCCAGATGGTGTATCAATGAGTGTCTTGCCGGAAAGGCAAACTGGACATCCGCCGGGAGGTGGCTGCCCCACCACTTTATTAAAAGTTACCTTTTGACCAGAAAAATCAATGCCTATAAGTTTTTCTGATACACCTTCGCAAGCATATCCTACATCATCTCCGATACGCAAAGTTCTAGGAGTGCCTTCCGGACTTGGTATGGGATATGCCGGGAACCAAAGGCCTTCTAGGTTGTCGGAGTTAATTTTTTGTATCAAGAATGAACCTTCCCGTTCGCCCACTTTTTTGATCATCTTTTCGCCACTTGGTACTGGTGTAGGCGTAGGAGATGGTTTAGGGGTCGGATTTGGTTTCGGTGTTGGAGTAGGAGCCGGGGTGGGTGTTGGGGTCGGCGTAGGAACGGATATAGATGGTGTAGTTTTCCGAGTTGCAACAAAATAAGCACCAGCACTAACAAGTACAACAACCACAATCAACAAAATATTTACAAATCCTTTTTGGTTCATATGATTTATTCTTAACAAAAATTAATTTTTGACTTTATGGTTAAAAATTTTTCTTCCCTCCACTTCGACAAGCTCACCGCGAGTGTTTTTATTCTAGCATATAACGCCCTCGAGAGGAATCGAACCCCTATCGCGAGCTCCGCAAGCTCGCGTCCTATCCATTGAACGACGAGGGCATGTTAATTTTTCAAAAATTAAGATATTTGGCCAAGTTTTCAACCAGCGATTCGTGATGCTCTCTTTCGCGGAGAAATTTTATTAGGACTTCGCGTACTTGGTTCGGGTCGGTGTCGCCCAACGGCAGCGTGATTCTCGGCACCAGCAGTTTTTTGGAAACCAAACTGACTTCTTTTTTATGCGGCGGGTCATAATGGATCCAGAACGATTTTAACGACCGAAAAGTATAGATTTTTTTATCAACCTGAATGCCTTGGGCGAGTACCGCGAACCGCACAGTTCGCGGCCGCTTTGCGCCATACAGGGCCACGGTAAATCCGGCTATTAGAACGAACACCCCGAATAAAAAATTGTTCAGGAAATATGCTACCACAACCAGGCCAAAGGTCAAAATAAAGACCACCCAGTACCAATCTTTAGTTTTTGGGGTATATGTGTATTCCTCGGCCTCCCAAGATATAAGAGATTTTGTTTCAGGCACCATGCCAACAATATACCATAGAAGCCATAGCAAGTTTTCCCCGCGGATCTTTGTTTTTAGAAGCAAGTCAGAGTAGTATATAATTAACAATATTTATTATTGTTATGTCGAAAGGATTTGAAGGAAAAGGAATAAACATAGGGGAGTTTAAGCTTGAAGAGGGCCATGCGCCGGAGGTCAAAATACCAGAGGCGAGTCTGTTTAAAGGTATAAAAGGGTCCCTCGCAGAGTCTGTCTCTTTATTATCACCAGAGGATCAAGGAAGGTTGAGCAGCCTGTTGGATGCAAAGGGTCTTGGCCCGGAAGCAGTAGGATGGGTTCCTGATGAGCGAGCCGATGAAGTAAGCGAAATAATAAGATTATATCTCGTAACGCAAGATGAGAAAAAGCGAAAAGAACTCGCTAAACAAATTGCAGACGCGATGGAATAAAATTAATGCACGTGAGTCGCCACACCACACCGTTTCAAATTAAGGTGGGTTGTGATGGTCCCTCAATTCACGTGTATAAAGGAGTATACAGGGAGCCATCAGTCGGTACGGACACGTATGTCAACAAATTATATCGAGATGGGTTAACATTTTGGATGGGCGGGAATAAAGAAATCCTCTTCACTTTCAAATTTATCGAAAAATAATTTTGGGGAGTCAGGCTTTCCATCAAAGTCCGACTTCCAAAGTTCGCATGCCGGTTAGTCCCAAAGCAAAACTAGTAGAAAACATATTCAGTACATCATCTTGAGTTCCTTAGAAACGAACGCGGCTACCGCCTGGAACGTGTGAACCATCTAAAAGCCATCACTGCCACACCGCTTCTCTAGTCGAAATCGCTCTCCGGCGCCATCTACGGCGCCTTTGCATAATTGACAAACAATTAATTTACTCTTATGTTATACTAAGATCATCGAAAGAAGACGGAGTGAAGGCATGGCCCAAAGCACTTGTCAATCGTGCAGTAAACTCCAGCTGTTTCTTGAAAGAATGATGTACTGCTCCTTCTGCGGCACTCACTACACAGAAACGGAGATATTTAACGCTTCACAGCGCATAAAACAGGAAGGAGTTCTAAAAAATTGGTGGTACAGCTATGCAGTTGGTGGAGCGTTACTTGTATTAGTAATATTGCCACTCATTCTGAGAACTTTTGTTACGGACGCGGCGGTTCAAGTTATTGACACTATTGCTTTCGTTCTATGGTTAGTGCTAGTAGTAAAAATTCCATTTGCGAGGGGGCAT
Organism: uncultured Candidatus Saccharibacteria bacterium; assembly: GCA_964362625.1. Classification (GTDB taxonomy): domain Bacteria; phylum Patescibacteriota; class Minisyncoccia; order 1-14-0-10-42-19; family 1-14-0-10-42-19; genus CAYIFA01. The sequence continues at coordinate 17,388 of CAYIFA010000010.1, read as the reverse complement.
GCGAAAAGACTTTACCCAGAAAGGGGTGCCGATTAGGCGCCCATTTTTTATACGCATTTGACACAATATTCAAGTTTTGATACAAAAGGTCTAGACTATTAGACCAGACGCAGGAGGTTTGCCGTGAAGATAGCTAGGACACTCTCCCTCGCCTTTTTACTTTGCGTGTTCTTTTCAACAGAGGCAAAGGCGTTTATGCCCTCGGAGTTTATCCAATGGAACCAGAAACAAAAACTCCGAATCAATATTTCAGAACAGTATTTTTTGGCCAATGACACACCGTTGCAAGTGGGGCTTCCTGACAGTAAGCGCCACGCCAACACGCTCTTTGGTATGGGACTCCAGTATAGGCTTTGGGAAGATCAGCATATGGGGAAACTCGAAGGATACCTCGGTTTAGGACTTTCAACGGGGGTTGATATATTCGACCTGCTTAATTCAAAATTGTCTCTCGGCTATACTTTCGAGACTTGGCGTCTTGAGGTGGGAGTTGACCGTACGCTAAACATCGGACGCAGCCACGGCCAAACCGAACGCGGGCTCAAAAACTACTGGGTCGGATTAAATAAACTCTTGGTTGATGACGGTAAATTTATGGTAGATGTCTATGGGAACTACTTTTTTAAATCGAATGACTCGGCCGTGATCTCATATTACTCCGAGGCCGAAAAACCGCGTATGCTTGAATTTGGAACACGCCTTTCATACAAAATTTTACCATATCTAACTATTACCGGAGCGCCATTCCTACTGCTAGATAATGAATTGGCAATCGGCAGCGTAGGTGTTTACCCGGTGCTTCTTTACGACATAAGCAAACACTGGCCCAAGGCTCCCAGCGGACTGTCAATAGATTTTTCCGGGCGCTATAGGAGGAACATCAATGAACGTAATGAGGACGTATACCGGTATAATGGTCGTACGAACAACCGGGACGAATTTATATTTGGAGTACGTTTGAATTGGGAATTAGGAAACTAGGCGCCACCCGACACCAGCTTTACTTCGTGGATCGCTACGGCTCAATATAGTTTACTTTCCTAGTGAATTGAAAAGTGACGGATAGGTCCGTCACTTTTTCTTTACTGGCCGAACGCTTATGGCATAACCTTGAAACAACCGGCACGCTCCATATGCATTAAGAAAATCATTCTTTGAGTTCTCGTATGTTAGGTTCAAATCTATATTGAAACCGGTTCCGCCTAAACTAGAAAAGGGAGGTGTCACTGGTTCATGAAACTTCCTTATCTCGCCCATAAACTCTTCGCCGCCGCGAATTTCTGACAAAGTCTCTTTTGTTGGCGTAAAACCGGTTTTGGTGTACGCCCAGTTAAGGCATATAAGGCGATCCCTTCTTAGAGCTTGTGAGAAATCCGTAAGAATGGGAACAGGGCCTTCGTATTCATCATCTTGGTTGGCCAAGGCGGTAAGGGTAATACCGGGAAGCACAACAAGTAAAAAGAGCATTACTAACTTTCTCATGGCTCACCTCAAAGTAGTACTGAAGGTAATGTACTACAAGACGGAGATTTTATCAAAAAGAACTGAACTGGCCGCCCTCTTATTTGCCTGCGGGAAAAATATATGGTAATTTAGTCTTTAGAATAACAAATTAAATCTGCAGGAGGAGAATATGATAAACGTATTTACAATCGCGATAATTCTGATGCTCGGAGTTAAATTCTTTGCTGATTTTGTCGCCGAAATGATCAATTTAGCCGCGCTCAACCGTGAGGTCCCCAACGAGTTTAGGGATGTTTTTGACGGCAAGGAGTATCAAAAATCGCAGGAATATACAGTGGCGACCACAAAACTCCGGCTTGTCGAGGCTACTATAAGTTTTGCGGCTTTGCTCATTTTCTGGTTTGCCGGAGGGTTTAATTGGCTCGATAGTTATGTTCGCGAGCTGAACTTTATTTCGGTTTTTACCGGGCTTCTCTATATCGGAATCCTATGGGCGGCAACATTTCTGTTTTCGTTGCCATTCCGAGCATATGGCACTTTTGCAATTGAGGAGCGTTTCGGGCTGAACCGCACCTCTTTAAAAACTTTTGCCGCGGATTTAGCAAAAAACTTTTTGCTGAGCGTTTTAATTGGCGGGGTGGTTCTTGGCGCGGTGCTCTGGTTTTTTGAGTTTGGCGGCAGCTACGCGTGGTTCGGCGCTTGGGTAGTTACGTCGATAATCATGATATTCTTGCTGTTTATTGCCCCGCGGTTTCTTATGCCGATTTTTTACAAATTTACCCCTCTTGAAAACGGCGAGTTGAAAATCGCGATATACGCCTTAGCCGATAAACTCAAGTTTCCCTTGTCCGGTATTTTCGTCATTGATGGCTCGCGGCGCTCGGCAAAATCCAACGCGTTTTTTGCCGGGTTTGGCAAACATAAGCGGATTGCGCTATTCGATACACTAATTGCCGGGCAGACTATTCCGGAATTGGTGGCAGTTCTCGCTCATGAGATCGGGCATTACAAGAAAAAGCATTCCCTGTTGGGCTTGGTTGAGCAAATAGCCCGATTTGGGTTAATGTTTTGGTTTTTTTCGCTTATTGCCGGGAATCAGGAATTTTTTGCTGCGTTCCGAATGGAGCAGATATCGGTTTATGCCGGTTTGGTTTTATTTTTGATTTCTTATGGACTAGTTGAAGAAGTTTTGTCGGTAATCGGCAATGTTATTTCAAGACATCACGAGCGCGAAGCTGATCGTTATGCGGTGGATGCCACCAAGCGTCCGCAGGACTTGATAGATGGTCTAAAGAAACTCGCTAAAAATAATCTATCCAATCTTGAGCCGCATCCGTTTTACGCCTTTTTAAATTACAGCCATCCGCCGCTTTCGGAGCGTTTCCGGAAGATTCGCGAGTACGCCGGAAAAAAGTTCTCTTGAACTCATCTGGAAAAACTTGACTTTTTTAACAAAATTTGATATAAATACGGCAGAATAAAGAAGAGGGGGCGCACTTTGAAGTACCAATACGGAATTCTGCTTACAGACGTCTCGCCAGAAGCAGACCTGCACAATAATACGTTGTTGGGGGAGTGCACTCTTGGTATAGAAGTAACCTCGCCAACTCTTGCGGCTCGTTGCGGGTTGGGGAATATCGATCCTCAGCATTATAGCGGAGGCAGTTCATCGGCTATCGAAGAAGCTCTGATGTACCCTTTGCCGCCGGGCGGAGCGTGTTTGGTAACCATCCGCCAGGATAAAGATTCTTTGGGCGCTATGGCTGTTCTTATGCTGCGTGCCCAAGGGAGAGAAGATTTTATTGATAAATATCTGGTTTCTTGGATTGGCGCTTTGGACCGGATGGGTTTTCATAATGCTTGTGTTGCCCATCCGCATCTTGCCAGCGCGAATATGGGAGATACAACTGATGCCATCCAGGTCATAATCAATAGTTCTGACTCGCGTTGGCCGACCATTGAGGCGAAAGTTCTTGAAATCGGACGTATACTAATCAACGGGATGCCGAGTCGAGAGATCAGCTCCGTAGCCGCGCTTAAGAAAAGAAACTTCAAAAACTTCGATGTAGAGATGTTGGGAGCCGTTGCGTTTATCACCGTTCCTGGTGAATACGGCAGCGCTCGGGATTGGGGCGGCCGGCGCTATCCAGTTGTCGTCGTCTTCGACTCCGCGTATGTTTTGCCCGCCGGCGGCACCCAACAGCGTTGGAGCGTCCTGCGTCAGCCAAACGTTTTTGACCGGCGCGGATTTGAAGAAAAAATCAACGCCGCGGAAGCCGAAGCAAGAGGATTAAGCGTTGCCGAGCTTGAGAACAAGGGCTATGCATGGGGCGGTCCGCGTAGTATCGTTTCTTCGCCCATGGGCAAGGGCCGGGATAGCGCTTTATCGAAGGAGACCATTCTTAAGATTGCGCAGGAGTGCGCCCAATCCGGCCGAGTATCATAACTGATTGCGAGAATAATTCGAACCAGAACGGACGTCGCCAAGACGTTCGTTTTCCTTTTCTATCAATATGATATGGTTGTATAATTAAAAAATAAAATATAAAGTATGGTTAATCTAAGAAAAGAAATCCGCGAAAAAATCTTTACTTATCTAACCGCCGCTTTTGGTTTAGTCGCCGGGCTCGCCTGGAATGACGCCGTAAAAGCGCTTATTGAATACCTCTTTCCCTTGAACCAAGATAGCGTGTTAGCAAAATTAATCTATGCGGTTCTGGTCACGGTAATTTTAGTGTTAGTGACAGTTTACTTGTTGAAATTTTTGAGGAAAGAGGAGACGGGAAAAAAATAAAAAGTTAAAACGAAAGCGGGAGGATTCGGACCTCCGAGGTCCTTTCGGACCTTCCGGTTTTTCCCGCTATAAATCCATTCTAAGAAAAAAACGGAGGGCAGAGGAGTCGAACCTCTAAGGGATTGCTCCCTCCGGTTTTCAAGACCGGTGCCATGCCATTAGGCGAGCCCTCCATCTTGCTTCCAGCAATTTTTACTGCCTGTTTGTTTCCGGCAAGATATTTGAAACCCCGGAGAACGTATTCTTGAGATTATCTAATATTCCGGCAAAAGAGTCAACGTAGGGTTGTAATTGAATAAAACCGAAGACCAAAAGACCGATTATCAGCCCCCATTTGATAATTCGGAAGAATCTCTGCCATATGAACTGCCGGTTGATGCTCCTTACATAAGAAAGAGTTTCTTGTGATATCTCGATATTTCGTTTTAGCAGTTTTTTTATTTCCTCGTCCATAATATTTTCTACATCTGCTTTTCCATCGCATCCGTGAATTTTTTGACCTTATCATTGGACCAGCCGTGGTTTTTCTTGAGAGTGTCGGCGGCTGATTTCAATTCATCCGGTGTGACTTTTTTGTAGTCGTGGATCATTTGGCCTTTGTCTTGGTCTAAATGCCCGGATAAGACATCGCCAATAGCTCTTCGGTCATACCAGTTAAAGTCGTGAGAAAGGTCTCGGTTTACACGGTTTTTTAATTCATATTCCGAAACACTCCCGGTCTTTTTCGGCTCTGGTCGAGCTGAGCTCGGCTCCGGCGCGCTTTTTTTGGCCGGAAAACTTTTAAAGAATATTCCCATATGGTTTTGGATAATTAGATAAATAAGCGACTTATTATATTTTAACATAAAACTCTATTTTAGTTTCGTTGAATATCGCTTCATTGTGAATTAAGATAAAATATCAATATGGTCACCATGACCTCCCCAATTGAAGAAATCAAGTCTCGGCTGAGTATTGTCGATCTGGTTCAGGCCTATATTAAACTCGAAAAAGCCGGGGTTAACTTTAAGGCGCGTTGCCCTTTTCATAACGAAAAAACTCCTTCATTTTTTGTTTCGCCATCTCGCCAGGCCTGGCATTGTTTCGGCTGTAGCTCCGGCGGCGATCATTTTGAATTTGTCCAAAAGATAGAAAATGTTGAATTTCCGGAGGCCTTGCGGATACTCGCGGAAAAGACTGGGGTAATTTTACATCGTGAAGATCCGCAGATTCGTTCGGAGCGCACTCGCCTGTTGAATCTGCTTAATGACGCCGCAAAATTTTACGAGACCAATCTGGTGCGCCGTAAAGACGTCGGTTTGTATTTATCGGAACGCGGAATGACCGGCGAAACTGCCAAGCATTTCCGGCTGGGGTATGCCGAACCGGGGTGGGAGAATTTGCTTGGACATTTGAAAACTAAGGGCTATAGCGAATTTGAATCCGAAAAGGTCGGGCTCGCCATAAAAAAAGAAGGCGGGGGATATTACGATCGTTTTCGTTCGCGAATAATGTTTCCATTGTTTGATTCTTCCGGAAGAACTGTTGGCTTTTCCGGACGCATATTTGAAAAAGACGCGTCTGGTCAAAAGGATGCCGATTCCAAATACGTGAATACGCCAAACACGATCTTCTATGACAAATCTAAACTACTTTATGGTTTTGACCGGGCTAAGTCGGAAATAAGGAAACAGGACACCGTGATTTTGGTTGAAGGACAGATGGATTTGATTATGTCGCATCAAGCCGGAGTCATGAATGCCGTGGCAGTTTCCGGAACCGCGCTTACGCCGGAACATTTAAGGAGTGTTCGGCGGCTCGCTGACAATTTGATAATGTCCTTCGATATGGATGCCGCCGGAATCAACGCTTCTGAAAGGGGAGTGGCGCTTGCGTTCGCCCAAGGCTTTGACGTCAAAGCCATAGTTTTGCCGCACGGTAAAGACCCGGCAGATTTGATTTTGGACAATCCTGAAGAATGGAAGAATTTGGCGGCGAGTGCTAAACCGGTCATAGAATTTTTGATGGATGTTTTAGAAAAAACCCACAGTGACCAGCGGGAATTGCGGCTGATGGCAGAGAGGCGCGTATTGCCGCATGTCGCTTCTGTTAGGAGCGAAATAGATCGGGCTCATTGGGTTGAGGTTATTTCTCAAAGATTAAATTTGCCAGACGAGTCATTATGGAATTCTATAAAAAAATTGCAGAAAAATTTGCCGCCGGAAGAAATATTGCACGGCGCTGGTCAACGAGATTTTCCGAAAACACGTAAGGATTTAATAGAAGAAAGAATCTTGGGTTTGGCGGTGATGTATCCGGCTACCCCGGCATTAGCCGATTGCCGGTCGGAATGGTTTTCGGAAGCCCGTCGCGAAATGTTTCGCAATGTTTTAGCGGGCGCCACTTCGCATGACCATTACCTTAAAAAATTGGCGCTGGCGGCGGAAATTTCCGCCGGCACCGTCGAGGTGGCGATCTCCGAAATTCAATCTTTGGCTAAGGAATTGCGGCGTGAAGATATCAAGGAACGGCTCACGAATCTTTCTAACCAAATCCGCGAAGCTGAGCAAGGCGGCAAAACCGAAGAACTTCAGAAAAAAGTGGATGAATTTAAAAAACTTTCGGCAGAGCTCAATGTCATTCGTATTTAAAAAACCACGCCGGAATTTTCCGGAGTGGTTTTGCGTTTCACTCAATTTTTTATCGCTATCTCTTGGTCACGGGCTAGGGCCCGGAAGACCATCGATTTTTGATATAACTCTTCAAATCCATAGGCCACGGCTTCAACTTGCGGGTCGCCATTTTGCAGTAAGTCGCTCGCTTTCAGAACCACAAATTTGTTGCATATGCCGCGGATAGTGCTTAGGCGGTGAGTAATAATCAAGGCACTCATGTTTTTGTGCAGAACTTCGGCAAGCCCCTTTTGAACAGCTTTCTCGGTTGTTGAATCCAGACTGCTGGTTGCTTCATCAATGAGCATGAATGAGGGTTTTTGAATGGCCGCAGCGCCGATCATTAACCTTTGCGCTTGCCCGCCGGATAATTTGAGGCCGTTTCTGCCAACCAGAGTGTCGAGGCCGTCTGTCAGCCGCTCGCCAAAATCTATTTGCAGACGCCGCATGATATCCCAGAGTTCTTCGTCGCTAACTTTTTCTCGGTCGTCAGGAGTAAGCCCATAGGTCATATTGTATTTGATGGTTCCGTCAAATATCTGGGCTTGCTGTGGAATATAGGCGAGCATTCCTAGCCACGATGATAGCTGAATATTTTTTAAGTCAATACCGTTTATCAGAATTGCGCCTTCATTCGGGTCCATGTATCTTTGTAGAAGCCGTATGATGGTTGTTTTGCCGGCGCCGCTCGATCCGATTAGCCCGACTTTTTCTCCGGGTTTGATTGTAAACGAAACATTGTCCAATATTTTTTGCGGCAATTTTTCCGTAGTTCTCTCTTCTTCTATTCCGAAAGCCGGATAAGCATGCGTTACTTTAGAAAATTTTACCAGAATTCCGTTTTCCGGTGGGATAACCACCGCATCTTTACTATCGGTAACCCGCGGTTCGAGCGTAAGCGCCTGCTTCATTGACCGGACAGCCGGCATATTCCAGTTTACTTGGTGTTCGATGTGACCAATTCGCCATAAATTTTCAGCAACTTGCGTGCTCCAACTATAAAGCGGATAGAGTACGCCGATGGTCCAATCGCCATGCCATACCCGCCACGCGCCATAAGAAATGACTATCATTATCGCGGCGGTTTTAGTGAGCCCTCTTACGGTAAAAATTTTAATCATCCAAATCCAGAAGTCTCGGTCTTGTCTTATGATTCGACCGAACCACGAAACGATAACCCCGACCTCTTCAGTTTCTTTGCCGCAATTCTTTACCCGTTCAACTTTATCCCAACGTTCTTTTATGTGCCGGTTCAATTTGCGGAATTGTTTATCGATCGGCATACATACTTCTATTACTTGTTGATTGAGATAAATAGATAAGGTCACATATTGCAATAAAAGCAGGGTCATTATCAATCCGGCTATTGGGCTCAAGAACCACAGAAAAATAAATGATAGCGCGAGTTCGAGGATTGATTGGAAGCCATCGAATATCAGCATGTTTTCGATATTTAAGACCTGGCTTCTCCCTTTTTCCATATTTGAAGCATTAAGAACAGCGCCATCTTGTATATGTTGCCCGAGCGATTTTTCAAAAAACAATTCTGCGGATCTTTTATCCAGATGCCCGGCATTTTCTCCGGCCACCCATTCTCTGGCGGTCATATATATGTGGTAGCAGACGCTCTGGATCAACCTGCAGCCGAGAAATGCTCCCAGGCCAAAATAGATCAATGTGCGATTTGCGGTGGTGAGGCCGTCAAAAGTGAATTTAAGCAGCCATGGCTGCATTACTCCGAATACCGTTGATATCGCGAGCGCCGTCATCATTTTCGACGCCCACTTTTTACTGCTTTCGTTAATTAACTCTTTCCAAATCCATCGGCATACCCCAACGCTTTCTTTTAACGCTTTTATCCGTTCATCCCAGCTATGAATGAACTGCACGAAGACAGCCCCCATTTTGCCTCCTTTCTAGTTTTTGGTTTTTAAAGAACAAAAAACCCGGCTGTTTACCGAGTGTGGCGCGGCGCATTATAACGCAAAACACGTCAACCCGGTAGGGCCTTTGTTTCGTAATTCGTCATAACAAATGACCGAACTCTTATTTGATTATGATGCTTAGGCATCATAGAAAGAAGGATAGTATATTATGTGCTATTTGTCAAATTCCCACATATAATTAAATAAGATATTAGAATACGAAGGAGGTCTTTTGCCGATGAAGCGAATTTGCTGCGTCGCGGCATTGGTGGTTTTATTTTTCGCCTGCGGCGTTATGACTCGGGCTTCGGCTGGAGAGCGTGAGCCGGTTCGGGCAATATATCTTGGTCCGCCAACTATATCATTAGATCGGCAGTCGCAGATCATTAACAATTTGATAAAAGGCACTGAGGTTAATGCGGTAGTGCTTGATACTAAAGTCGGGAGAGAATTTTTGGATGATCGGCATAAGGCCGTTATTCGCCGTTTCCGCGAAAATGGAATTTTTGTTGTTTGTCGGATGGTGATTTTTCAGGATTCGCATTATGCCGGCCTACACCCCAAATTAGCGATAAAACGCCGTGACGGAAATTTTTGGTGGAGCGGGAAAAAGAAATGGAAAAGATATTGGATAGATCCAGCGGCTGAAATTTTTTGGGCGCACAATATTGATATTGCTTTACGGAGTATTGAGGCAGGCTGCGGAGAACTGAATTTTGACTATATTCGTTTTCCCTCTGATGGCGATATGAAAAATATGGTTTATCCTTATTGGTCGAGCCAAGTTTCTAAATACGATGTGCTTGAAAAATTTTTTGCAAAATTATCTGATCGCATTCGTACACACTATCCTGATGTTCCTATCTCGGCAGATATCTTTGGTTACGTACACATAAATGGAGCGGAAGAAGGAGTCGGCCAGCGGTTAATAAGCATGGCCAAGTATTTTGATATTATTGCTCCGATGCTCTATCCTTCGCATTTCGGGTGCGGCGCTTTCGGGTTCGCTGACCCCAATTCCCATCCTTATACAGTTTATCGTGAATCGTTAATCAAGGGGTCGTCTATATTGACTAAGGCTGGGCTTGCCAAAGAAACACGGCCATGGCTGCAAGGATTTAGTATCGCCAATATTTATGGCTGCGGCAAAAGAGTTGAATATTCTCCGACTGTTTTTAGAAAGCAAATAGAAGCGTTAGATGCAATGGGCATAAAAAGCTGGATGGTTTGGAATCCGCGTTTTGATTATCCGGCCGGTTATTTTGAAAGCCGAGGACGTGAGTGAGGGTTTTGGCGTTAATACTTTTGTTTCTCTTGGCCTCTCCCCCCAGTGCGTATTCAGCCAATCGCTATCAGGCTCTCGGAGTGCCCAAAGAGTTGGTCGGCAGCGATGAATCAATGGCTAAGCAAAATGAGGTAGCCGATAGGCACGGTTTTGTGCGGTTAAAAAATTTAGCCGAGCTTCAGCTATTGGTTTGCGCGGGCGCCCTTGAGCAGGTGTTACCGGCTCGAGATAAGCCAGGTTATTATGTCACGGCCGATAGACGTTTTCGATACGCGCGGCCTTGGGGTATACAATTCTTAAACGATATTTCCAAAAAGTTTTTTGATCGCTTCGGCAAGCCATTAAAGATTACCGAATTGGTTCGGACAGCCGGGTACCAGCGGCTTTTAGTACGGCGCGGCATGTCGCATGCCGACGGCAGTCTATCAGAGCGTCAGTCAGCTCATTTGGTCGGCGCGATAGATATTTCTAAGAAACCGCTCGCTACCGGAGAAGTTCGGTGGCTAAGAGGTGAGCTGGTTTATTTGGAAAATAAGAGTCTGATTGAAGCCACCGAAGAAATTTATAACAACGCTTTTCACGTTATGGTTTTTCCGTCGTATGCCGGATTGGGCGCGATCATTACTCGCGATGAAGAGATGATTAAAAAAAGTGGATGCGAAATCCAAAAACCAGTTGCGAGAAAAACAAGCGGCCGAAAAGGCCCCATAAAAATCAAACCCGACAAGTAGATTGTCGGGTTTTAAAAATTTAATAACGGTCGGTAAGGCTTTCGTACATTTCATTATCTGCCGTATCATTTTCTTTGGCGGTTTCTCTCGAATCGATTTTATTTCTAAACGGCTTCATCGGATCGGTTTCATCCGGGAAGTTTTCTTTCGGGTAAGTTTCGTAAATTTTCGAAAAAGCTTCAATCAGGACCGGCAAGGCATTACCGCCGCCGGTTTCTTGAATTTCACGCCCAGTTACCGGATTGAGAGTTTTCATCGGAGATTTATTTTTTCTGCCAATCCAAACTACCATAACATGCGAAATAGTCCGGCAAGCAATCCAGTTATCGGTTGTATCTCCATTCTGGTTTGTCGCTGTACCGGTTTTGCAGGCAATTTGAAAATCAAGTTTAGGTATTTTACGGCTTTCGTCCCCGAGGCGGGCGAGCTTTCCTGTGCCGTGCTCGAATTCGACTGCAGCACGAAGCCCGCGGATTAGTTCCAGCGACATATTGTCGGCTTCCGTTATCGCCGTCATTCGAAGTTCGTCTTCGGGGAAAACCATTTGATCGAATACTGTCCGGTAAATAGTATTTCGCGATTTGTTTTGATAAATTTCAGAAAGCCGATTTACTTCGGCCCAACGCATTTCTTCTTTTTTTGCTTCAATCCATATATTAGCAAGGATGTTGCCGTGGTATATCGGAGGGAATCCGAGCAGTTCTCCGGAATCGTCGAGGACCCGGTCAACCAATCTCGGTTCGACCATGTTTTTGCCATAAAATGCCGACCAGGAGCGCACCATTTCATAAGCCGAAATATCAAAAGAGCCAATGATGCCGGTGTGGCCCGGATCAAGAAATTCTCTTTTTAGTCCGGTTCGTTTGGCTAGAGGCTCACTTAGAATATCCGGGCCCTTGGTTTCGGGTAAACGGATTTTTAGTCTAATTAGGGTTTCGGTCAAATCATCTTTATGGATAAAGCCAATGCCGCCGCTAATGCCTTTGATCATACTTAGGAAGCAGGCATTACGCGATTCGGCTAGGCACAGAATTGGTTCAGTGGTTTCTAGATAACGCGGTAGATCTCCTTCATAGGGAAAATTTTGGAAATATTTGCGCTTGTAGCCATTCGCGGTTTTGATCAGCAATGATAAACCCGATGAATCGTTTAGTGTGCAGCGGCCGGCAGTTTCGGGAGCGCACTCCAGATGGCCGCCGTGGACAAGATAAGCCAGTATGCCATAAGGTTTAGCCGCCGAACCGGCGTGGCGCTTGATCTGTTCGGCGCGGTATTCGTTTTCACTAAATGGCGGGTTTTGGGTAAGAATTTTAATGTCGCCATTTCTGGTATCAATCGCCATGGCTACCCCCCACAGGTCATTTTTAATCTGCGGGTTCCTTTCTCTCATGGCGGCGAGTGATTTTTCGAGAGCGAGCGCAGCCCCGCGATTCCACCCGCAATTTATAGTGGTATGAATTTCAAGACCGGCATCGGCAACTTTTGTTTTTTCTTTGACTATGAGTCTTGCGCTTTCGGCGGCATGGAGCGCGCGGCAGGGATCTCTTTCGTGGTCAGCCGGGTATTTGGGCAGAGGATGTTTTTCGAATTCATCTTTTTCCAGCCAGCTGATTTTTTTCTCTTCAGCTAATTGCGTGAGCACGCGGCTACGTAAAAGTTTAGCGTCATTGATGTTTTTTTCTTCAAGCATCCAAAAACGCGGACTGCGCCAAAGTAGGATTATCCATGCGGTTTGGGCTGGGTCCAGCTCTTTTGGTTCTTTGCCGAAGTAATATCGGCTGCAGGATTTTACTCCGTACAAATTCCGGCCACAGTAAGCAGTATTTAGGTAAGCTTCCAAAATTTTCCACCTGTTTTCTTTGCCGATGGTATATTCCAGATAAGCCGAGACCCAGGCTTCGCGGAATTTTCTCCACCATTTAGCTTTTCGCTTTTCTTCCGGCGACCGGGCCGACCATTCGGCCTTCAGCTCTTTTTCCAAAAAAACATTTCGCCCCACTTGATTAGTGATAGTCGAAGATCCTTCTTTGGTTTCCCAGGCGATGAGGTTGCGCCATGCGGCGCGCAACACCCCCTTCCAGTCATAGGGCATGAAGCGTGTTTCAAAATTTTTGTCTTCAACCGCTATAGCAAAAGCCGGGAAGTGTCCCATTTCTTCGAGAGTGGCCAGCTCCCGGCAATACGTGCATATCTCGCGAATTCTTTCGCCTTGATCGTCAAGGAAGATTGTTGTTGCGTGGCGGTTATTAAGGAGTGATATATCCGGAGTTGCGAAAAAGTCATACCGGTATAAATAGATGACAAGTACGGTAATGCCGGCAATTCCGCAAATTAATAGGCCCCAAAAGAGAATGCCCGCAAGCCAGGTAGCCGTCTTGAGGATTTTCTTGAGCACTTCCTATCACCACCTCAATGGTACATTGTCAAGCTGCATTTGTTTGATCTACCAAGAGATTACCACTCTGTGTGATAGAGTTCAAAGCACAAGTAGCTTAAAAAACTTGTCTAATCGGTGTCTAGAAAATGGGTCCTTGACAATTTCTCTAAAAAAAGAAGCGGCCATGAAGGCCGCCGCCCGGGGTTTGTCATAATTTTTCTTGTTTTCGTACTTGGTCATGATATGCAACTGTGACTAGAATAATAAGTATCGAAAAAATAGCAGCCATCCAAAGAATAACAGGTGAGTCCCATATAAACTTATCAAACAAGATTGAATTTTTTGGAGCTGTGCGGATGTGCTTTAATGTGCCGAGAGGCAGAATAGCGACATGTTCATCAATTTGCGAGAGCATTGGTCCGAGGAGGAGTACATTCCGGTAGTGTTCGATCCTGACATAGTAGAGACCGGGAGCAAAGCAGTTTACAACCTTGCGGGCTTGTCCGCGCGGTTCAGTGCTAAATTGGGTCCAGCCATCAGATCGGCGGTATAGATATTTGGGTAGATTATTTTCGCCCGCGGCCTTGCGGATAAATACACCATGTGAAGATTCTTCAGGATGGCTCTTTTCGATATTCATTTCAAGTAGGTGCATTCCAGTTTGGCAGGTGAAGTCCCGGGATTCTGCGTCCGAATAGGTGAGCGAGAGTAGGGCAGTAAAGATCAGGAAGAGCAGACACTTCATTTTCCACCCTCCTTTTTGTTTATTCTTGTTGCACTATATTACTATTTCGCTATCATGTCAATTTAAAGACCCGCTTTTATGCGAGTCTTTATTTTGAGATTAGGCATCCGATGCTTTGTCAGCTTTAGCCACTGGCTCAATACGGCATTCGGTGTCGGAACAGACTAATTCACCGGTTCCGGTAAAATTCTCGCCAAGGGTAAGCATAAGATTCATATTATCCCAAAGTTCCTTTGCGCTGCCGCCACAACGGCTATGAATATTGGATCCGTTCACCAGGTAAGCAACCAGCTGCGGAACGAATTTGATTTCCGGCCGCTCGGCAAAAATTTCGTCGGAAGCGTAATAGTAAAGCTTGGCCTTATCGAAGAAGTTGGAAAGTTTAAGGTAAGACGGCTTAATCGCCTGGCACGGCCCACACCAGTCCGCCGAGTAAAATATAATGAATGGACGGTTTTCGTCTCCGGGGAAAGTTTCGCGGCTTATTACCGTTATCGGAGATTTTTTAACCAGCCGTTTCCAGGTCGCTTTATACGGATTTGCTACACGTTTCTTGAGCTCTTTATCTATCGTCTCTTCAAGCCTTAGGTAAGCTTCAAAGTCTTCTGTTGCTACTTTAAGCAGACTCGCTGTTTCGTTGATATGCTTCTCCCATCCGCCTTCCGAGTGGTAAAGTTCGTATAGTTTTTTGTCTGTATCCGGATCGCTGCTATAAATATTATCTATCGCTCGTTCCACTCTTTCGGCCCCAGTCGCTTCATTGGGATGAGCGCGTTTTATTTTTTCGCGAATTTCTTCACTCCTTCTTCGCCTCGCCTCAGCGGGATCATTTAAAAAAACACCCTCGACAGTCCGCGGTTTTTTGCTCACTGTGTTTTGCCTCCTCTTTTTGGCCCTGTCCGTTTTGAAGTCGAACACCCCGGCAACTCTAGGCGTGCCGGACTCGACTTTGTTGTTTCCCCCTTTATCTTGTCAAGCCGCTTGTGTCTACCAGAATGCTATCCCCGTTTTTGCGGGAAGTCAAACGAACAGACCAACCCCTTTTCTATTTGATTTTGGTCAGGATTTTAGGCGGGGTATCGACATCAACTACCTTAAATTTTATCCGACCGATTATCTGGCCGCGTTCGGTTTCCACGCTGACCCGCCATTTGCCGGGGCTCGCGTTTTGTTTTCGCGTCCAGCCGCGATAGCCGCCGTCCCGGCCGCCGGTAATACTATAAGAAAGGCGGCTTACTGTAACCCATTCATCTTTTGCTTTGTCAAAATACTCCCAGCGATGGAAGATTTCGGTATTAATTTTGGTCGGCGCGAAAACCGAGGCAAATACATAGATCGGTTCGTCGCCATAGCGATTGATTTTGCTTGAGGGAAAATCAAGGAAAGTCCCTAGCGGTTGCGGTTCATACCGAACCGCATAGTTTCCGTCAGCAGTTTTGACAACCGAATGGTAAACCCCGATTTCTTTAAGCGAAAGCGGGATCGGCGGGATAATATTTGTAAAATAAAGAAGGTTGAATGTTATATAAATTGCCGGAATCGTCATTAAGAGCAGTGTCCAGTTTTGTCTGGCTTGGATCGGCAGTATGGCCTTTATTGTAAGCAATATTAAAACAATAGCCGTCAAACTTACGAGACCGCTCGCGATAAAAATGTCCGCACCTATTTTTCCGGTAATAATCGGTACGATAAAAATTGAATAAGAAAAAAGCGCGATGTAAAAAATGCTGATTTGAAAAGTGAAGCGCGAATAGCGCGAGCGGAAAAATTCGTTGCCGATGAGCAGCAGAAGCAAAAAAGCCAGGAATGGCCAACTTGCCGCAAGAGAAGCGCTCCGCGAATAAAAGACAAAAAATCCTGAAAAAATTCCGCCAAAGGCGAATTGCATCGCGTACGGAATGAGTAACGCGCCTTTTTCGGATGCCGCAAATTTTGGGCGGCGTGATTCGCGAAAATTCACGAAGACAATACAAGCAAGTATTAGCGCGAGGTATGACGCGAGAACAATATTTTCGTACGGCAAATCAATGCGCTTTAGTGTCAGGTTGTCCCAGGTAAAACCGGCGAGGAATGCCACCGGCGAAAAATACCGTTCGTATTTATCAAAAAGTTCTTCAGTGTGTTTTAGCCACCTTTTCATTCTGTCTTTTTCTGGGACTTGGCATTGGTCTTGCTCGTTTCTATTTTAGCTATTTCCAATGCCGCTTCTTTGACCATCTGCTTTTTTTCGGGAGTCAACGATCTATACATAGGATGTTTTTCGACAAGTCGCATTGTTTGATCAAGGGCTTGGCGTACATCTTCGGGTGATTTCAGGCGGCCGTATTCAAAATTTAGCCCCGACATCATATTGTCAAGTTCAGTTTCCGAAAATCCTGATTCTTTCAGTGTGTTTATCCAATTCACCATATCTTCGCTAGGGATTCTCACTTTTTCAATTTTTTGCCCGGGTTTTAGCTCTTCCATGATATTTATATCATTTAGGCCTAATTTACTTTGTTAATCGGCATATACGTATATTATATCGGCTTGAGATTTTTATAAAGAGGTGATATTTTACAAATATTCCCCGGTAGCTCAGCGGTAGAGCGATTCGCTGTTAACGAATGGGTCGTAGGTTCGAATCCTACCCGGGGAGTTCCGAAATTCCAAAATAAAATCGTCTATTCAAGCGGTTTTATTTTGTTGAAAAAATTAAATAGCGCTAGGGTTCGAATTTTTGGCAAGAACGGGGTAAAATGGATCAAGCGAGGAAAAGCTGTATAGTGATTAAGGTATGAAAAAAATAACCCTGATCTTCTTGGCAATTGTTTCAATTATCATATTTCTGATAGTCGCGTATTTCGTTTTTGTTTTTGTATTTGGAAAAGTCACTAACTGGATTTTGGGGGTAGAGACTAGTGAATCGAGTTACGAATGTAATCTTAAACCCAAGGAAAGAGAATTTAATTACGCGCGCTATTACAACGGCCCCTTGACAGATACGCACGTACATATGCCGGTGGCTTCTGAAATTATTAGTAAAGTGTCCACTTGGGCTGGATTTGAGGATATGCCATCCGCTACCGCCCTATCAATCGGTTTTATTAACTGTTTGTTTGAAACCGAAGGAATAAACAAAGCTTTTGGATTTTTCATAGTGCCAAATACTTTTCCGCAGCATGTTATAGATCATGTTAAAGCGATCGAGGGGAAATATCCCGGCAAGTTTGTGAAATTTTTAATGCCGCCATTACCGTTGTCAATTTTAAATCCAAGTTCGTCTAAAGTGACGAAAATATTTAATAAAAACCCGGGGCTGTTTCAGGGTTATGGGGAAGCCAGGTTCGATTTTAATTTGGGGACTAACGCGAATCCGGACGACGAATATTTCTATGAAATGTACCGGTTAGCTGATGAAAACAATCTAATAGTCC
>CAYIFA010000009.1:6948-22626 GCA_964362625.1 uncultured Candidatus Saccharibacteria bacterium | reverse complement strand
GCGGCAGTCGCGCTCTATTGGACAACCTCCAATATTTTTGCTAGTGTGCATGAATATATAGTTAAACGAAAATCGCAAGTACAACAAAATGACCGAGGACCAGAAGCAAAAAGTTCAAAACATTCTGCAATCCATCCTTGAGAAAATGGGCGTTGCGGTTAACGTTGACATAACCGAATATTTTGATTCCACGCAATTTATAGTAAAAAGCCAGGATGCCGGCATTTTGATCGGTAACGGAGGCGAACATCTAAAGGCGTTGAATCATATCACGCACAGGATGTGCGAGAAGCTAGTCGGCGAAGACCCCCACTTTATAGTTGACGTAAATGATTATCAGCGCGAGCGGATTGAAGTGATTCACGAATTGGCTAAAATGTCGGCGCAACGCGTGCGCTATTTTAAAAAAGACGTAGAACTTGAGCCGATGACTGCTTTTGAACGCCGCATTGTGCATAGCGTTCTCTCGGAATATCCGGATATTACAACCGAATCCACCGGCGAAGGATTTGAGCGCAGGGTGGTGATTAAGCCGTTATAAATGCTATTAGGGAACAGCCAATAGTCAACAGTCACTAGGGATTTAATGCGTTCGTACCCTGTTGGCTAGTGACTATTCACTGTTGACTATTCGTTAATCGCTCTTAACGCCAACCCGATCGCCGGAGCATACGATAGCGATTCCCGGAAATGAATCTCCGGGATATATTCGTCAAATGACGCGACATTAGACCACGCGTTTATATGTTCAACCGGCGATTGAATGCTGCTTGAAAGATATTCAACAAACCCAACCAAGTTGGAATCGCCTCCGGCGAGCAGTATTTTTTTTATGGAAGGCGATTCGCCCATGTGCAAGTGTGAAGAATGAGCGTTCCAATAAGTGATATGATTGACCACCTCGTCTCTAATCGCCGAAATAATAGGCAGTATTGATTCGGATAATTTGCGGTTAACGTCCGGGTTCGACAGATCGACTTCATCTTTTTTCATCTTTTCAGCCTCAAATAGCGACACCCCAAAAGTCCTGGCGATTGCTTTATTCAAGTCTTGGCCGGAAGTTGGTATTGTGGAGGCGAATTTAATTTGGTTTCCGGAAACAATGATAAAGCTGGTTCTGGTCCGGCCAAAATCAACAATTAAATACGACTGCATTTTTTCCTTGTTGATAACCGCCCGGGAAATCGCATGCATTTCGGTTTCAAAAGCCAACGGGGCGATTTCGGCCGCACTGTAGACATTGTAGTAAGATTCAACAATTGTTGAGGGGAAAACAACCAGCAAGACATCGATGTGTTCGGAAGCGCTGTCCGGGTTGCTAGCTATTTCAAAATCAAAAACCGCGTCACTGGCCGGCATCGGCACGTGCTCGGCCAAATTGACCTCGAGGGCCGTGCGAATATCTTCCGGCTCCATTTTGGGCAGCTGCACAATCCGCAAAAAGGCTTTTTCTTCCGGCAGGGCAGTGATTATATTTTTAATGCCGATCGGAGCGCAGCTTTCCCGGATAAATTTTGACAATTCCTCGGATTTTTTTATTTCGCCGGAAACTATTAAACCTTCGGGGATAACTTTACTGCCGTAATGTTCTATGCGCAATCTTCCGCCAGCGCGCCTAAACTTCATGAATTTAAGCGTGCGGTCCGAAAGGTCCAGGCCATAAGAAGGCATAGCCAAGTAATTTGGCGGCGATATTATTGTTGGCAAATATTTCATAGTTAAATTATAACGCAAAAGCCGGCGAGGCGCTTATTCAATTTCTTGCCAGCTATTTATTGTAAAACCGCCGGATGGGCCGGAATCAAAAAGCAAATTAGCTAGACCGTCTTCGTAAGTTATTTCGGCGTTGTTTTGGGTATGTACACGATAACCGGTTATTTCTCTTAGCTTCATGAAATTTTCTACTAGAATTTCGCCGTGCGGCGCGTACACTAAAAAGTCTCCGGATGCGGAATTTTTAACATTGATCGCTTTTTCTGATCCGCCGTCTTCGTAACTGTTGTTCATTGAAATAAGAAGAATGTAAGTTCCTTCGGTTCCGGAATTCTGGAAGACCGGACTGTTTTCCACTAAAATCTTGCTAGAACTTAGTCGATTGCTTTCTTTGTCGGCTATAATTGCGGCGCTCTTGTTGCCAAGCGAAGAGGCCAGTTTTATGGTTGGGCCATTTTTTATAGTTAAATTTCCTTCAATCCAAATCATTCCAGCGATAGTCACAGTGAAGTTGTTGCCATCTATTTCAACATCGCAAGCAATTCTTGCTGGGCCGATTGTGGCGGCGCTATTGATTTTATAAGGACACGGCGCACTTATAACCGTGGATGTCGCGGCATTTTTCCAGCTTTCAATGGTGGCATCGGAAATCGGAAAAGCCAGCTTTGGTTGATCCGCGCTTCCGGGGTATTCGACGCCGTCAACGGTAGTATTTGAAATAGTTTGATAATAGGCGTCTTTATCAATGTCGGAGTTTTTAATAATGTGCGCGCGAGCAGTTCCGGTGGCGTGAATTCCGTCAATAATTCCGGTGGTAGTAGCTGATACGGCATCGCCTCTGATTATGTTGTTGTTCTGGCCGGTTATCGGACCGTTGGAATAAACATTGCCGCGCACCGATGAGCTATTTTCCATAAAAAGCCCGCCGTCGCCGACCTGAACGCCATAATTAAAGGCGGAGCTGTCGGCAGCGGTAAGCAAAGTGCGTACTTTTCTGATGTGAGTTCGGATGTCTCCGCTAGTTGTTACTTGTTCGTCGTCGTTGACAGTAGCCCTGGTAGTTGAGGCGGTGTGGCCATCAAGCGTAATTGTTTCCTGGCTAGAAACGGTCCGTCCGGTAGCCAACCGGTAAATCACGTCCTCGTTTCCGGCTTCAGCTAGAAAGTAACTTTTCTGGCCGTCGAGATTAGTGTTAGACCGCTGGTTTTCGCTTATGGCTACTGCCGAAAAACCGGCAGCGATAACCAATGTGATTGCCAAGAAAAAAATTACGGTTATCAGTGCCGCCGCTCCCCGTTCTGTGTTTGAAAATTGGAAATTGCCTGCCCGCCGAAGTCTTGACGAAGGCGGGAAAATTGAAAATTTCATTTAGTACGACCCTCTTAATATCGCTGTTCCATAATAATTGACCGAAGATTTGATTTTCGCCAATCCGTCTTCGGCAGCCATCTCAATGCGCACCGCTTGCGAATTTGGGGTGGTGATGCGCCGGAAAATAAGATTGGTTACATCTATGTCCGAAGTCAGATGGATGTCGGTTGTTCCGGTTTCGCGCAAAATCAGAGTTGAGCCGGACAAGAAAAACTCGCGGGTGATCGCAGTGCTATTAGTCGGGCTAACTACCGTGTTTAAAACCAGATGGCCGGGGTGCGCGCCTAAGGTGCTCGCGCCGGTATTTACGCTGGATGCCAGCCGCACCTCTCTTAGAATTCTTTCCACGGCTTCTCCGGCATGCGCGTTTAAATTTCGTTTTACCCGCGACTTGGCAAAAGAAGTTGATGTGGCAAGAATCGAGTTTATGACCAAGACCGAAATAATGCCGAGAATGCCGACGTATATGACTATTTCCAGCAAGGTGAATCCGGTTTTTTTAGTCATCGGTTAATTTTGGAAAATATTTGTTATATAAGTTAAAATTTTAGCTTCTTTGCCTTCCCAAGTTACCAAGGAAGTGATTAGTAGTGTGCCGGAATCAATAGTTTTCGGGTCCCCGGAAGAAATGTCAACGATATCCTGATCAGAGTTTCTGCGATAGACGTCGCTAAAAACAATTGTGCGAGTAAATATGCTGTCGATGGCGCCCGGATTAGTTGTGGTTAAAGACCAGGTGTTGGTTTGAGAGTTAAACGATGGATAATATGTTGTCCCGGAAGTAAGCGGGTCAATGTTTGCCGCCCATCCGGAGTCGCGGAGGATCTTTACCGCTTCAACCCCCTCTTCGGCTAAAAGCTCCGCGCGTTTTTGTTTTAAGCTTTTATCAACCGCTTGAAAAGCGGCGTGGCTCGCGCTAACGAGCGCGAAAAGCGAAGCCGACACAATACTTGCCGCGATTACTATTTCTAAAAGACCAAAACCGTTTTTCTTTAACATTAAGTATATTATAACCCGACCTGATATAATCGTGTTATTTCATCTGTGGTTAAGGCGCGGTTATAGATGCGCACTTCGTCCATCGCGCCAATAAATCCGGAGGAGCCGCCATGCCCGCCGATTTGTATTTCTCCGCCCGGGCCGGTGAGGCGGAGCGTTCCGCTAAAGTCGTTCCGGGAATCGGAAAGCGCGCCGTTAACATAAATTTCAAGGCTAGTGCCTCTGCGGACAAAAACCACATGATACCAAGTGCTGGCGGTAAATACCAAATCCGGGCTAAAATCGTAATCTGTGCCGGATTGGTTGTATGGTTTAAAACGCGGACCGTCATCATTATAGTAACCCAGTTCCTGTTTCATGGTGTTAGAGACATTTGGATCTTTGTGGTAAATAAAATAATTCCAGCTGGAATGAAAGCCGGCGGAGTTTACGGACGGCCGCACCCACAGTGAGGCCGTGATGTCGCCGGTTACATCTAAGTTAGCTGCCGGTACGCGGACATAATCATTACCGCCGTCAAAATCGAGCCCTCGGCAAACCTTTCCCCATGTTACCCGGTCGCTCACCGCATCCATATTAGTGAGCGTCCCGTCGTTTTTGTTGGCGGTGCGATCGTAGACCGTATTCCCACTCTGCTCTTCAAAATCCCAATAAGCGACCATGCCGCTCGGAGCTTCCAGTATCCTTGAAGCGCCGGACGGCAGGATGACAATTTTTCGGGTGGTGCTAGGCTGGTTGGCCAAGCGATAAATAACTGTGCCGTAGTTAGCGGTTTCGCCGGTCAGCCGGTCAAAAACTACATTTGTTCCTCCGCCGTTCAATGAAATGCACGATATTTCGGCATCAGTCGAAAAAATATTTTCTTTGTTCTCTGAATCCGAAGCCAGATACGTAGCGCTCCTGAACAATGTTACCGAAGAAGAGGCGAAGTGAACGCCATATTGTTTTGAACTTTTCGAAGAAAGTGTTTTGCTGCGGGCGTCGTTAAGAGCAGATACGCCAACCTCTGCCGCGGAATTAAGAATAATCGGCGCTCGGAAATTATGGAAAACCGAGACTATAACTACGCCGATTACCGCTAGAATCGCCACGACAATCAGAAGTTCAAAAACAGTAAATCCGGCTTTTGGATTTCTGCTGTTATTTTTGTGTGCAGTCATCAAAAATTTTTTAAATATTCCCAAGCGAAGAGTAAAGCGGAGAAAACATGGAGATGGCGAAAAAGCCGACCGCCGCGCCGATAAAAACCATCAAAATCGGTTCAATAATTGTGGAGAGATCTTTGGTTTGGGCGGTTACTTCGCTTTCGTAAAACTCGGCGAGGCGCTCGAGCATTTCGGACAATTTTCCGGTTTCTTCGCCGACCGCCATCATTTCGCCGACCAGAATCGGATATAGTTTGTCGTTGGCGATAAATGTTTCGGATATCGGCCGGCCTTTTTGGATGTTTTTTTGCGCTTCCCCCAGAACTTCTTTGAAGTATTTATTTTGGATCACTTCCTGGGTGATTTGCAGCGCCTCCAGCACCTCTACTCCGGCGCCGATCAGCGAACCGAAAGTACGGACCGTGCGCGCCGAATTCATTTTTTTTACCAGCCCAGAGATAACGGGGGTACGCAGAGCAATGGCCGCCACGACTTTTTTGCCGGCGGTACTTCTTACAAAGTATATTGCCAAGATCAAAACTGCGAATGTCAATATTACCGCGATAATCGACTGTGAGGCGAAAAAATCACTGACGGCGATAATAAGCTTGGTGCTTGTCGGCAATTCTATCTCCAGATCTTTGAGGGTAGAAGTTAGCGTCGGCACGACATAAATCATCATTAAGACACCGATTATGAGCATGGCGATAAGGATGATCGCCGGATACATCATGGCTCCTTTTACTTTTCGTCTTAGGTCATGATCGCGTTCCAGCTGGTTCGCGACCAGTTTAAGCGATTCTTCCAATTTTCCCGAGGCCTCTCCAGCCCGGACCATTGAACAAAAAAGCGTGGAAAATATTTTTGGATGTCCGGCCATGGCTTCCGAGAGCGGCCGGCCTTTTCTGATTTCGCCGGCCAACCCCAAGAGGACGGTTTTAAACTTTTTGTTGGAAGTTTGGCGTGAAAGCACTTCAAGCGCTTTGACCATGGACACTCCGGCGCCGACCATCACCCCCATGTTTCTGGCAAAAATCATTTTTTCCGAAATAGACACCGTGCTGATCATTTGCAATTTTCCAACAAAAGAACCCCCCCCGCCCTTTTCTTCTTTGAATGATGTTAAGGTGTATCCTTGTTTGCGTAGTTCTTCGGCTAACTCAAAACGATCCTTAGCGTCTTTTGCCCCGCTGGTTTCCTGCCCCGCAGCATTTACCGCTTTGTAAGAAAATTTTGCCATATCTATATTCTATCGGTATTGCGCCGATTTTCACACAGTAATTTTACACAGCCACCCTATTTTTAAGCGACGTGCTATAATTAAACAGTAGCGGTCGAAAAATTACCGCACTAATCACTTATCAATGACGGCAGATCTCAAAAAAGTTTTGATAGTAGAAGACGATTTTCTTTTGTTGGAAATTCTATCAAAAAAATTCATCAAAAGCGGATTTGATGTAAATATAGCCATTAACGGCGAAGAATGCATGAAAGTCCTAAAGTCCAGAAAGCCGGATATAATTATTTTAGATATTGTAATGCCGGTAATGGATGGATTTGAGGTCCTGCAACAAATGAGAAGCTTAGCTGAATTGTCTTCCATACCAGTAATCGTGCTCTCAAATCTTGGCCGAGAAGAAGACGCCCAAAAGGCAAAGAGCATGGGGGCCAAAGATTTTTTGGTAAAATCCAATTTTACTACCCAAGAAATCGTCGATAAGGTTAGCAATATGCTAAAATCAAAAACGTAAATTAAAAATATGCAAAAGAGCCAAAAGACGTTGCTGTTAATAGAGGACGACGACATTATCATAAAGCTTTTATCAAAACGTATTGAAAAATCGGGCTATCTTGTAACAATAGCCAGAAATGGCAAAGAAGGAATAAAAGCGATGCAGGAGCACAAGCCGGATCTGATTTTGCTGGATATGCTTATGCCGGTTTTGGACGGTTTTGGCGTACTGGAATATATGAAAAACGCCGGGCTCTTGCCCAATCTGCCGGTGATAATAATTTCCAATTCCGGCCAACCGGTCGAAATAGAACGGGCCTTAAAATTAGGCGTCCGCGATTATCTAGTTAAATTAAACTTTAATCCCAATGAGCTGATTGAAAAAATAAAACGTATTTTAGAAAATTGACAATTATTATTAATTTAAAAATATAATCAACATGTCGATAAAATCAGGAATTGGCTTAAGTAAAAATAAAAATTCAGCACAGGCCGGGTTTGAAGCGGCCAACTTGGCCCTTATGCAGTGCGGCGTTAAAAGAGCCGATTTTATTTTTGTTTTCGCTTCATCGAGCTTTGATCAAAACGAGTTATTGCGAGGCATAAAAGAAGCCGCCGCTGACACCCCGATGGTCGGGTGCACTACAGCCGGAGAAATTACTAATGAAGGCCCCTCAACTAAATCGGTGGCAGTTATGGCGATAAAGTCTGATACCGTAGATTTTTTTACAGGTTTGGGGTTAAACGTCAAAAATGGGGCTAAGGAAGCCGGTCAAGCTGTGGCCAGTGAAGTTAAGGAGAAAGCGGAAAAGGCCGGCAAACAGTTGAAGGCATTTATAATGTTTCCCGATGTTCTTACCGGAAATGGAGCCGACGCCGTTCGAGGCATCTTAGACGTGCTCGGGCCGCATTTTCCGGTAGTGGGCGGCGCCCCCGGAGACGATTTTATGTTTAAAGAAACGTTTGAATACCGGGATGGCGAGGTGTCCCACGGCGCGATCAGCGGGGTTGGTCTTTCGGGGGATTTTGTAATGGGCGCGGGCGTTAGGCACGGCTGGATCCCGATAGGAGCGCCAATGAAAGTTACCAAATCAGAAGGCGCCGTATTGCATGAATTAGACGGTAAGCCGGCAATTTCTATTTATGAGGAATATTTTGGCGAGAAGGCCGAAGAATTGCGCAAAGAAGCCCTGGCCAGAATGGCCATTACTTATCCGCTGGGCTTGAAGGTCCAGGATTACGAAGAAGAATATTTAATCCGCGACCCAATAACGGCTGATGAAAAAGGTTCAATTACCTGCGCTGCGGAAATTCCGGTAGGATCGGAGGTTAGATTAATGGTTGGCAGTAAAGATAAGGCGGTGGAAGCGGCGATAGACGCGGCAAACAATCTGATGAAAATCTTCAAAACCAAGAATGTCGAACCAAAATTAGTCCTGATGTTCAATTGTATAGCGCGAGAAAAACTTTTCGCCCAAAAGGCCAACGATGAAATACAAGCAGTAATGGAAGTTATCGGTAAAAACGTGCCGCTGGCCGGTTTTTACACTTACGGTGAACAAGCGCCGTTGGGAGGAGAGTTGTATGATGTTCCTAAAATAAATCCGAAATTTTATAACGAAACAGTCGTTATGTTCGCGATAGGTTAAAAAATCATTATGCGCATCAGCAGATCGTTCATAATCGTGCTGACCACGGCAATGGTCGCTGGATTATTGTTATTAGTATATTTTTTAGCCGGTTATTTTAAAAGCGGTCCAGAAGCAAAAACCGATGAACCGCGGGTAGAGTTTGCGCCGGAAATTGAAGAAATAATAAAAGTGAAATCCGATACTTTCCGCCCAATTTTACACGACGACAAAATAACCGCCGCCATAAAGGCCTCAAACGAGCAGCATCACGATATTGCGATTGGTGAAATATTGGAGTTGGACCGCCGGTTTCAAAATCCTCAAGACGTCGGTTTTGCGAAACAATTTCAGGAAAACTCCGCCGCGCATAAGCTGATTGAATTTCAAGAGGAAAACCCGGCTTTCTCCGAGATTTTTATTACTGATAAATTCGGCTTAAATGTGGCGCAGACTAATAAGACATCTGATTTTTACCAAGCCGATGAAGAATGGTGGACCGGATCTTATAACGACGGAAAAGGCAGGGAATACCATGGCGCGATCGAATTTGATGAAAGCGCCCAAGCCGAAGCTATATCTGTTTATATCCCGGTGTTTGACGCCGAGTCCGGTGAGTTGATCGGAATAGCTAAAGCCGTATTGAATATCGCGGCCATAAAGTTGGAACTTTAGCCATGATCGGCGAATGGTTCTCCAATAAGCCAGAAAACCGATTTATTAGTCGGAACTTTTTGCTTTTTGTCGGACTGTTAATGATTATTTTTTTCTTTAACCTCGCCTACGCGGTTTACTCTTTCATCCACACCTTACAATTGTCTGAAGTTATTGCCAGCGAAGAACTTCCGCGAGCCCGCGGCATCCAAGAAGCGATCTCGGCGATGTTGAACAGCCGGTTTATCCTTGGGGAGGCCGCGGGTTTAATCGACTTTTCTGATCTGGAGAAAATACGAGTGCTGGAATCAGATCTAAATAGCTCGATATTGGTTTTTGATTCTTACATCGCCGCATTCACTTGGGGTTCAGAGAGCGCGTCTTTTAAGAAATCAGATGGCGGATTGAACTTCGCCGAGTGGCATCGGCTGGGCCTCTATGGGAACCTTGTGATTAATTATCCTTCTTTCAGGCAGGCGCAGCTGGCCGGCGCCACGGATATTTATTTTAGCGGTTTTTCCATAAATGCCATTAAGGCAATAAGGAATCACAAAAAATATTTAAGACTCGCGAATGGGGGGGATGACGCTTCGGCCAGAGAAGCGCAAATGCTTTCTTTGCAACAATTGGCAAAAAGCCGATACTTTTTTAACTTGGCCGCCAGCACACTTTCGGTAATGGCCGAGGAATCTAATACCGCGGCCACCCAAAAAGCTGAGGTAGTCAACAAAACCCAGAAAACCTCCACTTTAATAACAATAATCGTGTTTACTCTGGGGTTTTTAATCTCGATCGGCGTGATTTTTATATACGCCCGGAAATCAAAAGATATGATGGAAGAGCTGGTTGTTGCCGCAAAGCTATTAATACGAAAGGATCGTGAATTTTCGCATACGAATCTAGAGTTGATACAGAGAAACAAAGAGTTGGATGAAATGATAAAAATCATGGTGTCTCGCGACTTGGATTTATCGCGCGCCAACAAAGAACTCCTGGACCTCGATGAACTGAAATCGCATTTTGTTTCCACGGCCGCCCACCAGCTACGTACTCCTCTCACCGGCCTAAAATGGTCTTTAAATGAATTGATTGACCCGGAAGCAGGCGGGTTGAACGAAGAACAGGAGAAAATCGTGAATGACATGATATCAGCTAACAACCGTCTTATAGATTTGGTTAATAACTTATTGGATCTATCCAGGTTAGAAGAAGGACGCGAAGTTTTTACCCTAAAGAAACAGGATATAATTCTGATTCTGGAGAATGTTTGTGATCGTTTCCAGAAAATAGCCGATGAAAAAGGCATTGAACTCACCCTGGAAAAGCCACCCGAATCAATGGCGCTTACCGTCGATAAAGAAAAATTCATCATTGCTGTTTCAGACATCGTTGAAAATGCCATTAAATATACGTTTCCCGGCGGACGAGTCCTAGTTAGAATAATAGCCGGGGGAAAAGAGTTAAATATTGAGGTTTCTGACACCGGGATAGGAATCCCAGCCAAAGATCTCAAGCATATTTTTAATAGATTTTTCCGCGCCTCCAACGCTGTTTCGCTAGAAACATACGGCACGGGCTTGGGCCTTTCGGTGGCAAAGGAGATTGTCGAAAAACATAACGGTTCGATCGCGGTCGAGAGCGAAGAAGGCCAGGGAACCAAGGTTACCATAACCCTGCCATTGGTGTAGAATGATTTTATGGTGAAAAAAATTACACTGCGTCCCTCGCGTATTGGCTGCCCGTCACTGCCCGGAACAATGAAAGGGATTGTAATGTCTACGGAAGGTGTTCTGGAAGTCGAAGTACGCTATGAGGATCGAGCGTTGGACGTGACTATTGATGATGAGAAAACCTCGGCCGGCGCGATAATCAAAAAGGTGGGCGATGAGCTCGGGCTTATGATGACCGCGGGAGAAACGGCGTTGGGAAAGGAAGATGCGGCACAAACCTGTCCGATGTAAGAAATTATTGCTGAGATTTTTGATTTTCCTAGACCGGCTTGCAATAAGATAACAACCTTAAATCATTCGCTCGATACTCTGATAATTTCTTCGATCGAAGTTATGCCTTGGGCGGCCTTGATAATGCCATCTTCGAACATAGTCAGCATTCCTTCTTTGCGGGCCTGGTGGGCAATTTTATCCGCGGTGGCGTTGGCGTTGATCAGCTCCTTTATGGTTTCGGTAACGTGCAATGTTTCGTGGATGCCGATTCGTCCTTGGTAGCCATCCGGGCAATCGGCGTTAGGTTCCGGGTGATAAAAAGAAACGTCTTTCCACCCGGCATTGGGTTTTACAATTTTTTCCTTTTTTAATGCATCCATAATCCGTTCTGTATCCAGATTTTCATCCCACTCTTTTAATTGTTCCGGAGTGACCGAATATGTTTTGCTTGTTTTACAGAGCCGGCGGACCAGGCGCTGGGCTACTATCACGTTTACGGTTGAAGCGATCAAGAACGGCTCCACCTTCATTTCGGTTAATCTTGGCAAGGACCCAGCGGCTGAATTGGTGTGGAGCGTGGACAACACCAGATGTCCGGTTAAAGAAGCATTAATTGCCAATTCGGCAGTTTCGTTATCGCGAATCTCGCCGACCATTACTATGTCCGGATCTTGACGTAAAAGAGAGCGTAGTCCGTTGGCAAAACTAAAACCTATATCTGGACGTACTTGGGTTTGATTTATTCGCGGCATACGATATTCGATAGGATCTTCAATGGTTGAGATGTTTACTTCCGGATGATTTAAGATATCCATCATGGTGTAAAGTGTGGTTGTTTTTCCGGAACCGGTTGGTCCGGTGGCGAGAATCATCCCGGTGGTTTTACGGATTCCCTTTTGTATGATTTCCAGTTGTTCGCCATGGAAACCGAGCCCCTCTAAAGTAAATCCTTTTGACCCCTCGGGCAGCAACCGCAATACCGCCTTTTCTCCGTCGTAGACCGGCAAAATAGATACGCGGAAAGAAACACGATCGTCGGCAGTTTCAATCTTAAAACGCCCGTCTTGCGGTAGACGATGCTCATCCAGCTTAAGGTGTGAAAGAACTTTTATTCGCGCGGTTATTCCCGGCGCGACTTTTTTGGGTAGCACCATCGCGTCGTGCAGTATGCCGTCAATGCGGTATCTGACCAGCACCTCTCTCTCGATCGGTTCAATGTGGATGTCCGATGCTTTTTGGGTTATAGCGTGTTTTAACAATGTATCGACAATGCGGATAATTGGCAGGTCTTCGGCTAATTTTTCCAAGTCTTCCGGCGTTCCTTCCTCGCCCTCGGCGCCAACCGTACGAATGTCTTTGCCGGCCTCGCGCTTGATTATTTCTCCAAACTCAGCCTCCAAACTCTTTTGGTACTGCCTTAAGATGTTTTTGATGGAAGACCGGCTGGTGAAACGCGGAAGAATTTTTAACCCGGTTTGTTTGCGGATAAAAGCAATCGTTTCCAGATCGTTCGGATCGGTCATGGCTACCTCCAAGTCGTTGCCATGCTTTTTATAAGCGACAATATTGTTATTGCGGGCAATCGGTTCCGGCACGATTTTAAGCACGTTCGGATCGATTTTTTCATTCTCTAGGTTTACGAACGGATAGCCCAGAATATAGGCCTGCAGCCGAATGAAGTCTTCTTCGGAGATTTTTCCTTCTTCCACTAAGATGTCGCCGAGATCCTTTTTGGACTTGGCGGCCTTTTTCTCGGCTTCATCAATGTCTTTTTTGCTGACCAGTTCTGAATCGGCAAGGAACAGTTTTAGCCGTTCGGGTTCTATTTTCATTGTATTGTTTCCAAGATGCGCTTTATGGCCTTCACTATTTCGTCAATAGTGTAATTGGCCTTCACCAAAAACGCCCGCGCCCCCAGCGCCAGCATCCGCTCCACGTCCTGCGAGCCCTCCAGGTTGGTAAGTATTACAATTGGGATTCCGGCTAATTCCGGCTTCAACTTTACATATTCCATAATCTCATAGCCGTTTTTCTTCGGGAGAATTATATCGAG
Organism: uncultured Candidatus Saccharibacteria bacterium; assembly: GCA_964362625.1. GTDB lineage: Bacteria > Patescibacteriota > Minisyncoccia > 1-14-0-10-42-19 > 1-14-0-10-42-19 > CAYIFA01. Next base: position 9,388 of record CAYIFA010000009.1, on the reverse strand, counting down.
TATTACTAAATTCGGGTTTGCTTCCTCAATCGATTTTATCCCGGTTTCGCCATCGGTAGCCGTCAATACTTCAAAACCCTCCTTTTCTAAGGCCGCCGACACGGCTTTCAAAAGAATAGGATCGTCTTCGATAAATAATATTTTTTTCTTTAAATCCGGCATATTATTTGGCCATCGGATTAATCGGTAAAGTTAACCATACTGTTGTTCCACGTCCTTCAATTGAACGGATGTTCATAACCCCGCCGGAGGCGCGAACAATTTCACGGGATAAATAGAGGCCAAGCCCCAGCCCGCCGGTCTTATATCGCATACGATTGCTGGAACGGAAGAATTTGCCGAATACTTTTTTTAATTCATCGGCGGGTATTCCAACGCCCTGATCGCTGATTGTCCAGAGGACGTGATCTTTTTTCCGTTCGATAGAAATTACGGCCGCTCCGCCGTCGCTGTAACTGATGGCGTTATTTATTAAATGTTCGATAACTATTTGTATTTTTTTGGGGTCGGCAAACGCATGCGGGGTGTTTTCGTTCGCCAACAAAGAAATTTTTACGTTTGCTTTTTTGGCTTGATTTTCAAGATTGCTGATGGCTTGTTTGGTTATTTCAATTATAGAAAAAGGCCGCGGCTGTAGGCCCAAGTTATTGTCTTCAATGCGGTAGGCCTCCAGTAGATCGTTTACCAGACGGAGTGCTTTAAGGTTTTCGGTTTCAAGCACCGCTATCGCTGTCAATAATTTGGTCGGGTCTATTTTTTCTGTCTGGCCCCTCATTACGTCTAACTGCCAACGTATGGCTGACAGGGGGTTTCGCATTTCATGAGAAACCACGCTGATAAACTCCGATTTAGACCTGGAGGCCGCGGCTACTTTTTCGAATGCCCGCACAATTATATGTCCAACAATGAACAAAAAAGCGCTAACCACCATGGCAATAAGCGCGGCTATTTCCGGTTCGGCATATATGCGCGCCGCGACATTGGTAACTACAATGGCGGCTATTATTATTATTCCCATTATTATGAACAGGAACTGCGGGCATTGCCAAAGCCCCACGCCGTATTCGGCGCATTGTCGTTTTACGTTTAATGCCCGCGCTGTTTTCGACAGAATGTTCATTTCCTACATTATATATGATAAAACGTATAACATCATGTTGATAATTTGACATAAATCAATCTGTTTGCTAGTATTTGATTATACCGTTAGATTAACGGTATTTTTTAATAGCATGTTAACCGATCTAAAAGTATTTCACGCCGCTCTTAGCGAGCTGGAGCAAGAACGTGGGATTAGCCGCGAAAAGATTATTGAGGCCATTGATTTGGCTTTGGCTGCCGCGTACAAAAAAGACTACGGCAAGAAAGACCAGGTTATACGCGCGCATTTCGACCCGGAAAACGGACAAGTGCGCTTTGAACAGGTAAAGCAAGTCATTGATGAGTCAATGATAAAAAGCGAGGAGGAGATAGCCGAAGAAGCCAGATTGCGTGAATTAGAACAAGCCTCCGGCGAAAGCAAAAATGAATTCGGGACGGTCGTCAGGTCCGGTTCGGGATCAGAAGAGCCGGCAACCGAAGATGAGACGCCAAAGAAAGTCCGTTTCAACCCCGAGCGCCACATAATGGTTGACGATGCCAAGAAAATCAAGAAAGGGATTGCTGTGGGAGAGGAACTTATTTTCCCGCTTGAGGTCAAGGAAGATTACGGCCGTATTGCCGCGCAAACAGCTAAGCAAGTAATTATCCAGCGGATACGCGAAGCTGAGCGCGAATCGATTTTTGACGAATTCAAACTGCGCGAAGGCGAAATAATCTCCGGAGTAGTGCAGCGCGTTGAAGGCGGCAATGTATTTTTGGACTTGGGGCGCGTGACCGCAGTGCTGCCCCGCGATGAACAAGTCCGGGGCGAACGTTACCGGACCGGTGAACGCATCAAAGCACTCTTGTTTTTAGTGGAAAAAACTCCGCGCGGAACCAACCTCTATCTTTCTCGTTCGCACCCCCGATTTTTGGCCAAGCTTTTTGAAATTGAAGTGCCGGAAATAGCCAATGGTTTGGTAGAGATCAAATCCATTGCCCGCGAACCGGGTTCCCGGTCAAAGATAGCCGTATTTAGCAAAGAAGACGGGATTGATCCGGTTGGTTCTTGTGTTGGCCAGAAGGGCGTTCGGGTTAATACCATAATCAACGAACTCGGCGGGGAAAAGGTTGATATTATCGAATGGTCAGAAGATCCGGCAACTTTTATTGCTCAGTCGGTTTCTCCGGCTAAAGTGCTTGATGTTGAAATAACCGAAAGAACCAAGGAAGCCGAATTGACTGTCGCTGAAGATCAGCTGTCGCTTGCCATCGGCCGAGGCGGGCAGAATGTGCGGCTTGCGGCAAAACTTACTGGTTGGAGAATTGACATCAAATCGCGGTCAGGAGAGCAGGTGGC
>CAYIFA010000009.1:0-6848 GCA_964362625.1 uncultured Candidatus Saccharibacteria bacterium | reverse complement strand
CCGGTTCGGCCGCTATGCGCGAAATTTCAAAAGCGATCGAAGACGGCTCGCGGGCTTACTTAAAAAGGCAGTACAGAAGCGTAGCCTGGGTCGCGGCGGTTCTCGTCATTTTAATTTATGCGTTTTTTGGGTGGATAACCGCGCTCGGGTTCTTGATTGGAGCTGTTGCATCAGCGCTCGCCGGCTTCTTGGGCATGATGACCGCGGTGTTTTCGAATTCTCGGGTTGCTGAAGCGGCGAAGAGGGGTTTAGAGCCGGCGTTTCAACTGGCGTTTCTGGGCGGGTCAGTAACCGGGTTCTTGGTAGTTGGCCTCGGACTTTTTGTGGTTGCCGGTTTTTGGTTTTTGTTTGGCGACATCGAGGCATTAATCGGCCTTGGCTTTGGCGGATCGTTAATTTCGGTTTTTTCGCGATTAGGCGGCGGAATTTATACCAAGGGAGCTGATGTTGGCGCGGATTTGGTTGGCAAGGTGGAGGCTGGCATTCCGGAAGATGACCTCCGGAACCCCGCGGTAATTGCTGATAACGTCGGGGACAACGTCGGCGATTGCGCTGGGATGGCCGCCGATTTGTTTGAAACTTACGCGGTGACTTTGATCGCCGCCATGCTGTTAGGGTCGTTGGTTTTTCCTGGTGTAAATGCGGCAATTTTATACCCACTGGTTTTGGGGGCGCTAGCGATATTAGCGTCGCTAGTTGGGGCACTAGCTGTTTCGGCCAAAGATAAAAATAAAATTATGGCCGGAATGTATAAAGGCCTTATTGTTGCCGGTGTAATCGCGGTAATTCTTTTTTGGCCTTTTACCAAAGGGATGGTTGATGCGACGCTAGCCCGCTCGAATTTTTGGAGCGACAAAATAGATCTGATCCCCGGCGATCCGGCAAGGGTTTTTGGGGCTGCGTTGGTCGGGCTCGCCGTGACTTTTTTGATGGTGGTTATCACCGAATATTATACCTCTAAAAAATTCCGGCCGGTTAAATCCATAGCCCGCGCTTCTAACTCCGGGCATGGAACAAATGTTATTGCTGGGCTCGCTGTTTCAATGGAAGCAACGATATTGCCGATCGTGGTGATTGCATTGGGCACATTTGCGGCTTGGTGGCTTTTTGGTGTTTACGGCATTGCGATCGCGACAGTTTCGTTGCTGTCTCTTACCGGAATAATCGTCGCGATTGATTCTTTTGGACCGATTACCGATAATGCCGGCGGTATTGCTGAAATGGCCGATCTACCGAAGAACGTCCGGGAAACCACCGATGCTTTGGACTCGGTGGGGAATACAACCAAAGCGATTACCAAGGGTTACGCGATAGCATCGGCCGGGCTTGCGGCGTTGGTGTTGTTCTCCGCTTTTGTCGCCGAAATAGAAAAATCCGGTAAGGAAATAAAGTTTGAATTGTCAGACCCATTGGTAATGGTCGGAATATTTTTTGGAGCGATGCTCCCCTATTTGTTTGGAGCATTCGCCATGACCGCGGTTGGTAAAGCGGCAGTGAGCGTGGTTGAAGAGGTTCGTCGGCAATTTCGCGAAATAAAAGGGATAATGGATCGTACCGCTAAGCCGGATTATGCGCGTGCGGTTGATATTGTTACGCGCGCAGCTTTGAAAGAAATGATTTTGCCTGCGCTTCTGCCGATTTTAATTACGGTTCTGGTTGCGTTGCTTTTTGGTTTGAAAGCGCTCGGCGGGCTTTTGATCGGCGTAATTGTGACCGGGCTTTTTGTGGCTTTGTCCATGACTTCTGGAGGTGCGGCTTGGGATAACGCCAAAAAATATATTGAAGAAGGAAATTACGGCGGGAAAAAATCACCTGCCCATCAGGCGGCAGTCACCGGCGATACTGTCGGCGATCCATACAAAGACACCGCCGGCCCGGCAATCAATCCGATGATAAAAGTGGTAAATATCGTGGCGCTGTTGCTGGTCAGGTTATTGTTGGCTTGACAAATAATACGATTCGAGTATAATAGATACTAATCCATTGCTAGAATCGCTGGTGCAGGCGTTTGATAGCAGTGGGGTTGCATATCCGAGGCACCTCGGGTTTGCCCCGGCCCCTGTCAGTCGAAAGACACAGTGGGCCGTTTTTTTGCAAAAACAGGCACCTAATGCGGTGCCCGTTATTTCTGCTTTCTTCTTTTTCTTGGTATGAAATCTTTCGGGATTTCAAACCTCTTGTATAAATTTCCCGAAACATCTATCCACACAACAGAAAGTTGGTTGCTACGCAGAACTGCTTTATGCGGATTAAGCGATGGCGCGGCTTGACAGTGTAGGCAAATTGGAAGCCAACAGGTCCAAGATAGTCCACCTCTGATTAATTTATCTTTGCCGTTTCTTATCTCTGTCGGCACCGCGCTAAACTGCGTTGTTTTAATAAAATCTTTTTCGTCGGGATACTTTTCATAACAGTGGGCGCAGTTGACATATCTTATCAGCGTTGGAGGGTGAGTTAGGTCATAAATTTTAAAATAGATATTCCTGAAAAAGATTTTGATCGCCGCTAACATCTTCTTGACCACGGTTCGATCCCTTTCTTGGCGTGTGCTCTATATTTAGTTTATCAAATATAAAAAATTCCGCTTTAACTTGCCTTTTTCCGTTTAGCTCATTATCATAGTCAGATAAATATGCCAATAAGCAATCTCGAGATCAAAAAACTGCCGAAGTCACAGATGGAAATAACCGGAGAAATCCCGGCGGATATTTTTGAGCAGTCCTACCTTGAGGCGTTTGCGGAATTCAGCAAAAAAATAGAGATTCCGGGATTCCGGCCTGGGCATGCGCCGGAGCGTACGGTTTTGGAACGCGCAGGTGAGCATGCGATAGTTGAACGCGCCGCCCAAATTGCGCTCGAAAAAGCTTATCCGGAAATAATAAAAGAAAGTAAAATTGACGCCATCGGCCATCCGCAGATAGCTATCACCAAAATTGCCCGCGGGAATCCGTTAGGATTTAAAGCGACCACTGCGGTCTTGCCGGAGATCAGTTTATCCGACTGGCGGGCCCTCGCGAAAATTAAAATGTCAGAAAAAATTGAGATTTTTGTTTCGGACAAAGAAGTTGAAGAGGCGTTTGGTTATATGCAAAAATCAAAAAACAGGCCGCAAATAGCCGATGAAGAATTAAAAAATTCAATCCGGCAAAATTTGCAACTAGATAAAGAGATGCGGGCGAAAGAAGCGCGGCGTATGGCCGCCTTGGATGAGGTTGCGAAAAAAGCCAGCATAGAAATTCCCGATATTTTAATCGAAGGCGAAAAAAACAAGATGCTTGCCGAATTGAAGTCGTCTATTTCGCAGTTTGGCCTCAAGTGGGCGGATTACCTTTCTCATATTAAAAAAACCGAAGAAGAGTTGGTTGCGGGGTGGAACAACGATGCCGAGAAGCGTAGCCGTTACGGCCTGATTTTGCGCCAAATCGCTAACCAAGAAAAAATTGAGCCGGCGCCGGCGGAATTAGATGAATACGTTTCGCAAATTATTTTGCGCGAACCGGAAAGCGAACGGTCAAAGATTGACAAAGGGCGCGTGCAAGATTATGCTTATGGTATACTACGCAACGAAAAAGTATTTCAGTTGTTTGAGCAATCATGAGTTATTTAATCCCAACCGTAATCGAAAAATCTCAATTTGGCGAGCGGGCCTATGACATTTACTCGCGGCTTTTGCGCGAACGGATAATTTTTCTTTCCGGCCCGATTAATGATCCGGTGGCTAATACCGTGATTGCTCAACTTTTATTTTTGGAATCGCAGGACGCGGCTAAGGATATCGAGCTTTATATCAATTCGCCGGGCGGTTCGGTTTCTTCGACACTCGCGATTTACGATACTATGAAGCATATCAAGCCGAATGTTTCAACAATCTGCGTGGGGTTTGCCGCATCCGGCGCGGCCATACTACTTGCTGCCGGCGAGAAAGGTAAGCGCTTCGCCCTCCCCAACGCCGAAATAATGATTCATCAGGTTTTGGGCGCGGCTGAGGGGCAAGCGATAGAAATTGAGATTTCGGCCAAGCACATTTTGCGGGTGAAAAACAAACTTAATCAAATCCTATCCGAAAACACCGGACAAGCGATTGCAAAAATAGAGCACGATACCGACCGCGACTTTTTCATGGATGCCGAAGAAGCAAAAAAATACGGCATTATCGATAAAATTGTAAAATCCAAGGGAGAAAACGGAGCCGCGAAAACCAACTTGAAGAAAAAATAATTCATTGACAGCGTTAGCGGAAAGGCATACCCTCTATATCAGATAGCACGCTTACAATAAGGAGCGATTGATGGTGTCGGGTGTCGAAGAACGGGCGCGCGGATTCTTTGCTGGCCGCATGACGCTTATTTTAGGTACTGCTGGTAAAGATAGTAAACCAACGGCAAGCTATGCGCCGTTTGTACCTCAATTCGATCTCGGTAGACTCCGGCTTTACGTTTATACCAGCACCCTATCCCAACACACTTCGGATATGGTAGATAGCCGCAAAGCGAGCGCGCTTTTACTGGAAGATGAACAAGAAGCAAAAAATTTATTCGCAAGAAAGCGTATCACGTTTTCATGCGATGCCCGGCACGTTGTAAGTCAGACTTATGAATGGTTGTATATGATGGATCGTTTTCGGGGTAGGTTTGGTGTGGATTTTGATCCTATCCGTGCTCTCGGCGATTTTGTCCTATTCAGATTGGAGCCGACCGAAGCAGTTTATGTTGAAGGATTTGGCCAAGCTTACCGAATGAATGGCGATTTGTATAATCCTGTCCATATTATGGGCACTGGGCCTGGCGCAAAAGCGCACGAGCCAGCTTGATCAGTAAAATTTGCCGCCAGCTCTTACGAAAAGAGCTGGTTTTTTTGTCTAGTTAATCTAGGAGCTTGCTTTGATTATCTCCTCGGGCGTTGTTATTCCTTCCCGAATTTTCCGTAGACCGTCTTCTAATATACCATTAGCCCCTTTTTTTATAGTCGCTTTCTTAATATCCGGTTCGCTCGCACCATCAATAATCATCCGCTTGATCTCGTCATCAATGGTAACGATTCCAAAAATTCCGACACGCCCGGAAAAACCGCTTTGCTTGCACGATTTGCACCCGCGGCCATGATAAATCCCACCACCCGCCTCAAGGGCGAGGCTTTGTAAAACTTTTTGCGGAGGGCGATATTCTTCCCGGCAATCCGGACAAATTTTTCTAACTAGCCGCTGATTTATTATGCCAGTGAGCGAATATGCTATCAGGTCCCGCCCGATTTTCATATCAATCAAACGCGTTATTGTCCCGCTGGCGGTGCTGGCATGAAGCGTTGCCAAAAGCAGGCGCCCGGTTAACGACGCGCGAATGGCGTTTTCCGCCGTTTCGAGGTCGCGGATTTCGCCAACAACAATTATATCCGGGTCCTGGCGGAGCACTGAACGAATACCTAATGCGAAAGTGTAATCGTGCTCCGGGCTGATTTTACTCTGTCGGACTAGCGGAAGATAATACTCTACCGGATCTTCAAGCGTAATGATGTTGCAGTTTAAGCTGGCCAACTCGTTTAAAATAGAATAAACCGTTGTGGTTTTACCGGACCCGGCCGGCCCGCTGATCAAAACCATTCCAAACGGTTTAGTGATTAACGATCGGGTGGTTAATAGGTCGCTCTCGCTCAAACCAAGATTTTTTAAATGGATAAGAATATCGGAACGGTTAAGAATCCGAAGCACTATGGCATCTCCGTAAACGGTTGGGAAAAAAGATGAACGAACATCAAGAATACGGTTTTGCCCCTTTTCATCAATAGTATCCGAATCCCAAACAAAATGTCCTTCTTGTGGAATGCCGTGCCGGGTTATATCAACCGCAGACATTATCTTGAGGTGCGAGATTAAGTTTTCGTATTCGGCGGCACTCCGTTCCGACCAGGTAGAAAGCACGCCGTCCACCCGGAACCGTATCAAGATCGAATCTTCCATCGGATCTATATGGATATCCGAGGCGTGGCTGGCCAATGCCACGGTCAACATTTCTTCTCGGAGCATTTCTGTCGGCGAGGCATTGACGGTGGTTTTTTTAGGCATTGTTTCTATAATACCAAGCACAAAAAGCCGCGCAACTTTTTAGACGGCGCTATTGACTTCGGTCAAAAATTGGAGTATACTGAATTGGGAATTTTATCAAAAAAGGAGAACTCGTATGAGGCAAATTCTGGGGGTAGAGCTTGTTTCTCTGGCCATTTTTGTAACCATGCCACTCGTGAGCGGAGAACCAGCACCAGAAAAAATCAAAGAAGAAAAAAGGACTAGTTTTTCCGAGGAAGATAAGAGAAACCAGAAATGGTTTGACCGGATGATGACTATTCTGTGCGAGAGCGGCAACCTGTTCTTTATTGAGGAAACCGGCGAATGCAACTATCCTTGGCCGGAAGAAAACAAGAAGATGCCTTAGAGTAGAATCGTGCACCCGTAGCTCAGTCCGGTTAGAGCACGCGCCTTATAAGCGCGAGGTCGGTGGTTCGAGCCCACCCGGGTGTACCAAATTCTGAAAATACCAGTCAGTTGTATGTTTTGTGGGTCGTCCTCTTGGGGGCGGCCCTTTCTTTTTGTGAAAGGGGCAGTCTAATCACGAACGAAGCGAGGAACGAATCGAATGGACCTAGCCAGAATCGAACTGGCGACTGGTCAATGCGAATGACCTGTTATACCACTTAACCATAGGCCCAGATTTCTGATTTATATAAAGTAACAAAAAATCTAAAAAAATAACAGGGCTCTCTACGGGATAGCCCTGTTTTTATATCATGCGCAAATAGATTCGCCGCAATGCCAACAAGCATGCCAGCCAGACGGTATACACGAATATTGTCCGCAA